>JABFXC010000040.1 GCA_013361935.1 Gemmatimonadaceae bacterium | reverse complement strand
CGAGCCGGCGCCAGCCGCGGGGTCGAGCCCGGCCGTCGTCGCCCCGTCGTCGAACCCTCCGCCATCCGCCGCCACGGACAGCGCCGCGCGCCGCGTCCGTCGCGATTCGGTGGCTGCCCCCACGCGCGCCGATTCACTCGCCGCGGAGCGCGAGGCGATCCGTCGTGAGATCGAGCGCCGGCGGGCCCGCGTCGACAGCCTCGTGCGCGCGCAGCAGGGCAACCCGCCTAACGCGCCCTGACGGCGATCAGAGGGAGAGTTTTCCCCTCACGCCGGTGAGCACGAACCGCGCGGCGACCGCGGCGGGGAGCGGTCCCATGATCCGCGGAAGGCTCGTCGGGATCTCAGCGTGTCCGCTCGTCGTCCTCGTCGAGCGCGCGGCGGATCACCTCGCGTAGACGGCCTTCGCGGTCCGCGCCGTCGGGGACGGCGCGCACGAGGAGGGCGAGTTGCGAGGCCATCTCACGCTCGAGAAAGGCATCCCGGTCGCGTACTCCGAGGGCGTCGAGCGAGCGTTCGGCAAGCTCGCGGAGCAGCACGACGGTCGCCGGCTCGAGCCCGAGCGTCGTCGTGCGGCGCGCAGCACGATCATCCGTCGCCGGCGCCGCGCGTCGCGCCGATTCCCAGAGCCGCCGCATCGGGGCGAGCGTGACGACGAACGATCCCGGCGTATGCTCGGCGATCTCGTCGACGACACCGAGCCGGCGGAGGGTGCGCAGCGTCTTCGCGACGGACTCGCGCACCACCGAGAATCCGGTCTCGCTGCCGTTGCCGCGGCCGGTGATCACGAGCACCTCGCGCGCGCCGCTCGCCTGGCGCTCACGAAGCCACGCATCGGCGCGGCGGGCCGCTTCCGCCGCCGTGGGAAGATGAGCGCGAAGGTTGAGCGTGCGCTCGGGCCCGAAGCGCGCCTCGTCGAACGCGTGCTTCAGCTCGACGAGCCGCCGGCGGTGGTACGTCGACATCGCCTGCCTAACGGAGCACGGCCTCGAGCACGACGCCGTCCACACGGTCCGTGGGCGGGATCCGGAGCACGCGGGCGAGGGTCGGCGCGAGATCGACCACGCGCGCGCGCTCGGCGCGGCGGCCTGGCCGGAAGGGGGCGCCGTAGAAGATCAGCGGGACGCGGGCGTCGAGATCGCTCGGCGAGCCATGCATCGCCATCGGACTGTTCGCGTACTCCCATACGGTGTATGGGCGAAGCGTCACGGCGACCGCGACGTCCGACTCCGGCGTCAGGGTGTGGACCCAGCGACGCGCGACGGCGTCGCGCACGGTGTCGGCCCGCGTGAAGACGCGGACCTCATCGGCGCGCAGGACTCCGGGCATGTGCCGCGCCGCGACGGCGAAGGCGCGGCCGAGCGAGTCGGGGGAGATCTTCGCCCGCGAGAGCGCGGCGCGGTCGAGCGACAGCACGCCTTCCTCGAAGCTCATGGCGGCGGTGTCCGCGCCGCGGGCCCGAAGCCCGCGGCGCATCGCCGAGACCAGCGAATCCATCCGCACGTGACGGGCATCCGAGGGACGGTCCGCGCCGCGCACCTCGGGGAAGGGCGTCACCCCGTGGTCGGCGGTGAGCGCGACGATCACGCGCGTCGAGTCGCGCAGCGTGAAGAGCGTGTCGAGGAACGCGCCGAGCGACCGGTCGAGCCGCAGAAATTGATCGTGCGCCTCGCGGGAGTCGGGGCCGTACTGGTGCCCGATGGCGTCCGTCGTCGAGAGGGACACGGCGAGCAGGTCGGGCGCGGAGCCGTGGCCGAGGTCGAGCGCGCGAAGGCCGGCGAGCGCCGCGGAGAGCGTGAGCTCGTCCATCCAGGGGAAGCCGGGGAGCGCGCTCGCCGCCTGCGCGGAATCGCCGGGCAGGACGTGTGGAAAGAGAAAGTTCTTCCCCCCGGATTCGACCGCGACGCTGTCCGGCTCGGGGTAGAAGCTCGCCGGGCGTGAAAGCTCCCACCGCCGCCCGGCCATGGAGCGCGGGATCCCGCGCGCGTTGAAATCGCGGATCCAGGCGGGCAGGGTGTCCGCGTAATAGGTGCTGGTGGTGAAGTTCCCGCGCGAGGAGTACCAGTAGACGTTCTGCTTGGCGCGCCCGAGAGGAAGGATGGCGCCGCGATCCTTTCGCGAGACGGAGAGGGCGCGCGAGCGGGGATCGGCGATCCGCATCCAGTCGATGAGGGTGCCCCCTCGAAAGCGGAAGGGCGAGGCGGCGGGGGCGCCGCCGCCGATCACCGGCGCCTGGGGATCCTGCACCCCGGCCGAGTTCATCACGATTCCGGTGTTTCGCGGGAAGCGACCGGAGAGCGTCGTGGCGTGCCCGGGCGCGGTCTCGGTGATCGCGTGATCCTGATAGGCGTTCAGGTAGACCGCGCCGCCGCGCAGGAGGCGAGCGAACCCGCCGTCGAGCTGGTTGCCGTAGCGCTCGAAGTACACCGGCGTGAGCTGATCGACGGTGATGAAGACGACGAGCGTGGGCGCCGGGCCGGAGTCCGCGCCTGCCGAGCGCGCGGAGGCATCGCCGGGCGCACCCTCGACCGATTGCGCGTGCGCGCTGAGGTGGCCGACGAGCAGCGCGGCGGCGAGCGCCGAGGCACGACGAAGGGAGGATCGAGTCGTGGTGGTCATTGGGGCGGCTTCGAGGGTCGGGCGGCCAATGTAGGTGCGGCGTCTGGCGAGGGCAAAGCCGAACTGCGGCGTGCGGAGGTGGCGCCGGCCGCGCTGTATTCCTATTATGATAGGAACATAATCGACCGACGACCGACCACTAATGTTGCTCACACGATAGGATAATTTTGCTGCGCGCCTACGACGTTGCAGTATCCGCACTTGCGCTCGATGTCGACCGCAAATGGCTCGACAATCTCCTCGCCCAGAACGACGTCCCTGGAGTCGAGCGCGTCGCGCGCGGCGTCTCGCGCCAGCTCTCGATACCTGCCTTGGTGACTGCCGCGGTGGTTCGCGATCTCCAGCGCGAGCTCGGCGTTCCGGTCGCGCGTGGCGTCGAGATCGCGCGGCGCGCGGTCGCGGCGCATGGCAACGAGCTTCACATCTCCGAAGCCCTCTCCCTGCGCCTCGATCTCGCCCTCATCGAGCGCGAGCTCGGGAATCGGCTCGTCCACGCCATGGAGCGCGCCGCCCCGCGGCGGCGAGGCCGCCCGCCGCGCGACGCACGGAAACGACGACGGGGCACCCCGTGAGAGGTGCCCCGTCGAAAGTCGAGCAGGAGCTACGTTTTACCGGCCGCCCGACCGGGTGACGTTCTCCGCCGCCGGGCCCTTCTGCCCCTCGACGATGTCGAACTCGACAGCATCACCTTCGGCGAGCGTCTTGAAGCCGCTCCCCTGAATCGCCGAGTAGTGCACGAAGCAATCCTTCGAGCCGTTGTCGGGAGTGATGAAGCCAAAACCCTTGGCGTCGTTGAACCACTTCACCTTGCCAGTCGTGCGCATTGCCTAGCTCCTGAATACCGATGCCCGCGTTGCGCGGGCTGTCTCCGTGCGCGTGATCACCGTGACCGCGGCACGGCCCCAATCTATCAGCTTCTGTCCGAAGGGCAACAGACGAGTATGCCGGACGTCATCGAAACCCCGCTTACGGGCGCGGGGCGGGGGTGGTCGTGGCTCCGGCGGAGCCGCCGGCGCCGCCGCTCGGGGGCATCGGGGGCATCGGCGCGGTCGGCGTCATCTCGGTGATGGCGAGTACGCTGTCGACGAAGTACTCCGTGTCGCCGAAGCAGGAGAAGGGAATTCCCATATGTTGCTGGTAGGACAGGGTCACGCGGTCGCCCATGATCTGGCGAATCTGCTGGGCGACGGAATCATCGCGGACCGTGAAGCGGAAGATCTCCGGCTGACTCCCGGGCACGTTCACTATTGCGAGCTCGCCTTCCCAGGTCTTACAGAGCCATCCCTTCTTCGAGAATTTCTGCACGTAGCCGGACCGGTCGCCCCGCGAGTAGCTCCAGTTCAGCGCGATCGCCGTCCATAGCGTGATCACGAGCAGCGGGACGAGAACGACGACCGTCACGATCCAGCGGACCCAGTGGCGCCGACGGCGCGGCGGAGGAGCTGCGGGAGCCGATGAGGCGGCGTCGCGGTCGATGTCGTCAGCCATGGATTGCCCTGTCGTTATGTGCGGGACCGGTGATCGTCACCGGGGTATGATGAGACCGTCGCCGGAGACGGCGCACAACATGGGCCGTCCGGTCAGCGGACGGAAGGCCTGGCGGGTCGTCCGGTGCCGCGCGGCGGTCCGGGTCGACTAGCTTTATCGGAGCGCGACGTACGGTCGCGCGCTCAATCGCTTTCTCGAGGGGAGAGGGTCGTGGGATTTGGAACTCGCAGGCCGACCGTGACGGCGAACGTCGGCGGGGTGCTCGTCGGCTCGGCGCATCCGGTGGTCGTTCAGTCGATGACGAACACGGACACCGCGGACGCGGCGTCCACGGTCGCGCAGGTCGCCGCGCTCGCGCGCGCCGGGTCGCAGATCGTGCGCGTGACGGTGAACAACGACGAGGCCGCGGCGGCGGTCCCCGAGATCGTGCGACGGCTCGCCGACGACGAAGGGATCACGGTCCCGATCGTCGGCGACTTCCACTACAACGGGCACCTGCTGCTCACGCGCCATCCCGACTGCGCGCGCGCGCTGGCCAAGTATCGCATCAATCCCGGAAACGTCGGCAGCAAGCGCCGCGACGAGAACTTCCGGACGATCGTGCAGGTCGCCGTCGACAACGGGAAGCCGGTGCGCATCGGCGTGAACTGGGGCTCGCTCGACCAGGACCTGCTCACCGCGATGATGGACGAGAACGCCCGCGCCGGATCCCCGCGCGACGCGCGCGACGTCTACATCGAGGCGATGCTCGAAAGCGCGCTCCGCTCCGCGGGGCTCGCCGAGGAGGTCGGGCTGCCGCACGACCGCATCATCATCTCGGCGAAGGTCTCGCAGGTACAGGACCTCGTCGACGTGTATCGCCGGCTCGGCGGGCGCTGCGACTATCCGCTGCACCTCGGGCTCACCGAAGCGGGACTCGGCACGAAGGGCATCGTCGCCAGCACCGCGGGACTTTCGATTCTCCTCGCCGAGGGAATCGGCGACACGATCCGCGTCTCGCTGACGCCGAAGCCTAACGGCGACCGCACGGAGGAGGTCCAGGTCGCGCAGCAGATCCTCCAGTCGCTGGGGCTGCGCAGCTTCACCCCGCAGGTGACGTCCTGCCCGGGCTGCGGCCGCACGACGTCGACGTTCTTCCAGCACATGGCCGAGGACATTCAGACCTATCTGCGCGAGCAGATGCCGATCTGGCGCGAGACGCATCCCGGCGTCGTCGAGATGAAGGTCGCGGTGATGGGGTGTGTGGTGAACGGGCCCGGGGAGTCGAAGCACGCGAACATCGGGATCTCGCTCCCCGGCACCTTCGAGGAGCCGAAGGCTCCGGTCTACGTCGACGGCGCGCTGATGACGACGCTCAAGGGCGAGACGATCGTGCCGGAGTTCCTGAAGATCCTCGAGGATTACGTCGCGCGGACGTATCCGACGGCGGGCTCGCGCGAGGCGGTGGGAGTCTGAGAAGCAGGAGCCAGGCACCAGGCGTCAGGAACGGCGCAAGAGAAGAAGCGGCGATCGGGTTTCCGATCGCCGCTTCGTCGTTCCGCCGGTCCTGACCCCCGACCCCCGCCGTTACGCGTGCGGCGTGTGCTCGAGCACCGTCGCCGGCGCGGAGGGATCGTTAGGCGACCGGAAGGTCTTCAGGTGGATGTAGTAGGCGGTGAAGGTGCAGGCGAGCGCGAGCGCGACGATGAACGCCGCGACGCCCCAGCCCTGCGCGTTGTTGTTGACGGGGGCGCGCTCGGCGCGCGCGACCGCTACTTCGTTCCGGTCGATGGCCATGGGAGTCCTGATGGAGTCGGATCGGCGAAAGCGTCTCTCGAAGATAGCGCTCAGCGGGCAAGCCGTGGAGCGGGGCCGGCCGCTTCAGCGGCGAGTCGCTCGAGGGCGTCGACGACGCCGGTGAGCTCGGCCATGATCGGGGCGTCGAACCCCACCTCGGACAGTCGCGAGATGGTACGCCGGAACGACGCGACGACCTCGTCGCGCTCGCCGCTGAAGCGTCCCCAGACCGTCTCGGGATAGGCCGTGCGGCGGAGGTCGGCGAGCAGGGATCCGCCGACATGCAGCGTGCTCGCGGCGACGATCCAGCGCGCGCGATCCGAGGCCGCGCCGGTCCGCTCGAGCACGTCGGTCTTGCGCTCGTCGATCGACAGCTCGATCCCGTCGTCGTCCGCCTTCCGCTCGGCGATCGAGAGCAGGGCGTCGAGCACGCCGCTGCCGAACTTCGTCCCGACGCGCTCCTCGAGCATCTCGCGGGTCTGCCCCGCCCGCGTGCAGTCGCTCACTACCTCGTGGAGCACGCCGGCGATGACGGTATCGTCATCCTGGCCGTAGCGCGTGAGGACGATCGCCAGGTTCGCGGGATAGGTGAAGTAGGGGACGCGCGAGCTCCCCTGCCACACCTGCTGGGCGTGGTGCTTCGCCGCGAAGGCGAGCGCGTGGTTGATGCGGTCGGAGTAGCCGGTGACTGACATCGGTTCGGTGGACGGCGCTTCGCAATGTAGCAGCGGCGCGCGGCGGCCGCATCCCGAGATGCGCCGACCGGGTCAGCGCGTGCGCTCGAACCAGCGCATCAGCCGCTCCAGCGCGGCGCGATCCGCCTCGTCGAACGCGGCGAGACGGTCCGAGTCGATGTCGAGCACGGCGATGAGCCGGCGCGCGCCGTCGAAGACCGGAACGACGATCTCCGATCGCGAGCGCGCGTCGCAGGTGATGTGGCCCGGGAACTCGTTCACGTCCTCGACGAGCACGGTTTGCCGCGTCGCCGCCGCGGTACCGCACACGCCCTTGCCGAACTCGATGTCGAGACAGCCGAGGGTGCCCTGATATGGACCGACTCGCAGGAGGCGGTCCGGCTCGACCACGCGGTAGAAGCCGGTCCAGAGATGCCCGAAGCCATGGTGCAGGAGCGCGGCGATCGTCGCCATCCCGGCGATCGGATCGTCGATCCCGGCGAGCACGCTCTCCACGTGCTCGGCGAGCGTTTCGTAGGCTTCGGCTTTCGGGACGTCGCGAAGATCGAGGGTGACTTCAGCCATGTCGTCGCTCAGACGGAGCGTTCGAGAAAGAGAAGGAAGCGGGTGTCGAGCAGCAGCAGCGCGAGCCCCTGAATGACGACCGCGACGCCGGCGCCGATACCGCCCAGGCGGCGGCCGAGCAGCCACGCGCTGAGCGCGATGGTGACGCCGACGGCTGCATACCCGGCGTCGAGCCCGACGTTCAGCCAGAGGAAGCGGTCGAGCCGGGTCGCGGCGGAGAGGTCGCGCGCGACGAGGCCGCGAACTCCGCTCGCCGCGAGCACGAGATTCACCGCGCCCCAGGCCGCGGTCTGCAGCGCGAAATGAAAGAGCAGCGCGGAGCGGCGGGGCCGCGCGACGGTCAGCAGCAGCAGCGCGCCAACGACGAGAGAGCCGCCCCCCCAGAGCATCAGCCGCTGGAGGTGCGCGTGCTCGGCGGCGAGAACGAGATCAGACCACACGTGATTCGATGAGCAGTTCGGCGGGCACTCCGGAGCGCGCGGCGGCGGTGATGGCTTCGAGCTCCTCGCGCGTGGGCACGTGCGGCTCGTCGCGATCCCAGAGCACGACGCCGATCACCTGCGCCCCGGCAGCGCGCAGGCCGTCGACGTCGCGCGCGAGATCGGCGATGAACGTCGCGGCGATGCGCGCGGTGACGATGACGCGCGCCAGGGGAAGGATCGGGGCGGTGAGGAGCGTCTCGAGCCCGGCCGTCACGACGACGGTGTCATAACGTCTGGTGAGGCGCGGAAGGTCCCGGTTCAGCGCGGCGACGATGTCCGCGGCGGGCACCTGCCGGCCGGCCGGGACGATGTCGGTGGCGCGGTCGCGGCCGACGACCTGGGACCGGGGCGCCTCCGTCCACGCGAGCTCGCCGCGCGTGATCTCGCCGACGCCCGGTCCGGGGGCGACGCGCATCACGCCGGCGGCGCATCCGTCGGGATCCGCGTCGATGAGCACCGAGGCGCGCGCATCGAGGGCGGCGAGCGCGGCGAGGTTCGCGGCGACGACGGCGGCGATGGTACGATCGCGACCGGCCACGGCGACCGCCCAGTTCCCCGGCATGATGCCCGACAGATGCAGGTATACGAAGCGATATCCGTCCGCGCCCGGCTCGAGCAGCGGCGGCAGCTCGCGGTCGGCGCGGCGGCGTGCCCGCTCCGGCGTCGCGACGAACTCCCTGACCGTCGAGAGGACGCGCAGGTTCGTCGCCCGCTCCGCCTCGCGTACGTCGGCGATGCGGGGTCGGCGCATCTCGGCGACGAGCACCCCGATGAAGGCCAGGGCCAGGGCGATGACGACCGACGCGCCGAGCAGCGCGATGGGCGGCGCTTTCACGTTCGCGAGCTCGCGCGCGCGCTCGGCGCGCCGGTCCACGTCGGCGTTGTTGCGACGCGCTTCGGCGAGCACGCGAAGGCGCGACGCGAGCACGCGCTGCACCGAGTCGCGACGTGCGACGCGCGCCAGCGTGTCGATCACCGGCCGCTCGACGGGCGGCGGGGGTGCCGGTGTGAGCGCGGCGACCTGCCGCTGCAGATCGGCGCGCTTCGCCTCCGCGACGTCCTCGATGGCCCGGCCGATGGTGGTCGCGCGCGAGGTGAGCGCGACGTAGTTCGGATCGATCCCGCCCACGGCGCCGAAGGCGTCGCGCTCGCGCTCGACGTCGGCGAGGGAGTCCACCAGCGCGCGCACGCGCGGATCGGCGCGCATCGCGGGCGCATCGGCGAGGGCGCGGTACGACGCGGCGAGCGGCGCCTGCTCGACGCGGTTCATCAGGCGCGACAGCTCGACGGCGATCGCGGCGAGCGAGTCACGTCGCGCGAGAATCTCCGGCGGCAGCGAGTCGACGGCCGGCTGTACGACCGGCCGGGACAGAATCTCGCGCGCGGTGACGATGGACGATTCGGCGGCGGCCAGGCGGAGCTGCTCGCGCTCGGCGGCGGCGATCAGCCGCGCGGTGTCACGCCATTCGTCCGGCGAGGGAGCGACGACCGCGGCGGCCCGCTGCACCTGGCGGGGGAGCGCGACGAGGCTGAGCAACGAGACGATGAACAGCACGAGCCCCGCGATGGCGAAGCGGAGCGGGCGGCGCAGCACGTTCCGCGCGCGCGCGTTGATCCAGAGCGCGGCGGGCAGGCTTCGTCGTGCGATCGCGGAGGCGGGGGACATCGGAGCGAGTATCTCGCGGTGGCGCGCGTCGCACAAGGACGCCGCGCACGTCGATGAGGGACGGAGACGACGAAGGCGGAGGCGTGTTCGCCTCCGCCTTCGTCAGATCGTGCGACCGCTCGAGCTACTGAACGGTGACCGAACCGGTCATGCCCATCGCGGCGTGCGGCTCGCAGTGGTAGTCGTACGTGCCGGCCGGGACGTTCGCGAAGGAGACGGTGTAGGTCTCGTTCGGGTTCATCATCATCGGGCTGGTGAGCTCCTTCATCTGGCTCGACATGTTCGCCGAGAGCTGGCTCTTCGCAGCATCGGGGGTGTTGAGGAAGGCCACGTTGTGCGGGCCACCCGAGACCATCACCCACTTGATGCCGTCGCCCTTCTTGATGGTGATCTTCGCGGGATCGAACTTATAGGTCTGCCCGTCGCCGATCATCTTCACTTCGTGGATCGTGCCCGTGATCGGGGCGGCCGCGCCGGCCGCGGTCGTGGCGGCGCCGGTGTTCTGGGTCGCCGGGGCGGCGGCCGTGTCGTTCTGGGTCGCCGAGGTCTGCTGTGCATTCTTGTCGCCACCGCTGCAGGCGACGATCGCCATCGCTCCCGCGACGAGCGCCAGTCCGTTGAACCGCATTTCGTGAAGCCTCCGTACGTTTTGCCTTGAGGGACGTGTTCTCCGCGGATCCCCGCGAAGCATTGTGAATTTATTCACAATAC
The DNA here is from genome assembly GCA_013361935.1 of Gemmatimonadaceae bacterium. GTDB lineage: Bacteria > Gemmatimonadota > Gemmatimonadetes > Gemmatimonadales > Gemmatimonadaceae > JABFXC01. The sequence continues at coordinate 2,540 of JABFXC010000040.1, read as the reverse complement.
GTAGCGAGAGCAATCGTTGCAGGGCATGTGCCGCGCGCGCCGCTCGTCGCCTGCTCTCGGACGCACCGCCGTACATTGCGCGAAGATGACCGCCGCTCGGCACGCCGAGCGACGCCCGCGCGGCCACCGGTTGACTTCGACGCCACCGACCTCTAGTCTTCGCGACTCATGCGACGCCTCGCTCATCATCATGCGCATCGGCACCACGGCTCACGGGCCGGGGCGTCGTCGTGCGTGCGCGGGTGAGCTGCTGATCGCCTGAAGTCACGTCTCACGCTGCCACGGCCCGTCCCTCCGGACGGGCCTTTGTTTTTTTCGCCGGTCACGGCCGGCATCGAGGAGAGGTTGGAATGTTGAAGATCGCGCTGCCGAACAAGGGACGGCTCGCAGAGGAAGCTCGGTTCCTGTTCGGCGACGCCGGGCTCGAGGTTCGCGCGACGGGAGAGCGCGCGCTCACAGCATCGCTGGGCGGCGAGTTCCAGGCGCTGTTCGTCCGCGCGCAGGACATCCCCGAGTTCGTCGCCGACGGCGCCGCCGACGCGGGCGTCACCGGGTTCGACCTCGTCAGTGAATCGGGCCGCGCGCTCGAGACACTTGCCGACCTGGAGTTCGGCCGCTGTCGGCTCGTCGTCGCGTCGCGCGACGACGGCGGAGTCGTCGGGCTCGACGACATCCCCGACGGCGCGCGCGTCGCGACGGTCTATCCGCGACTCACCGAGCGCTTCTTCGCCGGACGCGGCGTCGCGGTCGAGGTGGTGCCGGTCTCCGGGGCGGCGGAGATCGCGCCGCACATCGGGATCGCCGACATCATCGTCGACATCACCTCCACCGGCTCGACGCTGAAGGTGAACGGGCTGCGCGAGGTCGACACCATCATGGAGTCGTCGGCGCGGCTCATCACCGCCCCCGGCACGCGGTCGACCGACGATCGCGACCGCGCGCGGGCGCTCGATGAGCTCACCGCGGCGCTCTCCTCGGTGCTGCGGGCACGGGGCAAGCGATACCTCATGGCCAACGTTCCGCGCGCCGCGCTCACCGAGGTGACGCGCGTGATCCCGGGACTGAACGGCCCGACGGTGATCGACATCCTGAACGGTGGCGCGCACGTCGCGGTGCACGCGGTGGTGCCGGCGAGCACGGTCTATCGCACCATCGCCGAGCTCAAGGCGCTCGGCGCCGAAGGAATCCTGGTGACGCGCATCGAGCGGCTGATGCCCTGAGTCCGGCGCGCCGGACCGGCCACGACACTGCGACGAGAGACGAGAGAGCGAAAAGCGATGAGAGATGAACGGGCGACGGAGGAGCTGGCGTTCACGGGCTCCGTCGAGGGATTGAGCGACGACGCGCGGCGGCGGCTGGTGGAGCGCGGCGCGCCGGAGGGAGACGTGCTGCTGCGCGATCGGGTGGCGGCGATCGTGCGACGCGTGCGCGCGGATGGCGACGACGCGCTGCGAGCGCTCGCCCGCGAGCTGGACGGCGTCGAGCTCGACGCCCTGGAGGTGCCGCGGCGTGAATGGACGCGCGCGCTCGACGCGCTCGACCCGGCGCTGCGCCGGGCGATGGCGCGATCCGCCGAGAACATCGCCCGTGCGCATCGCGCCTTTCTGCCCGCCGCCCAGGAGATCGAGACGGAGCCGGGGATCGTCGTCGGCCGGCGGCCGGATCCGCTCGGGCGCGTCGGTGTGTACGCGCCGGGAGGGCGGGCGGCGTACCCGAGCAGCGTGCTGATGGGCGCGGTGCCGGCGCGCGTCGCCGGCGTCGGCGAGGTGGTGCTCTGCTCGCCACCGCAGCGCGATGGCTCGCCCGCGGGCGTCGTGCTCGCCGCGGCCGCGCTCGCCGAGGTGGAGAGGGTCTTCGCGTTAGGCGGGGCCGGCGCGATCGCCGCGATGGCCTTCGGGACGGAGAGCGTGCCGCGCGTCGATCGCATCGTCGGCCCCGGCAACGCCTACGTCGCCGAGGCGAAGCTGCAGGTCTCCGGCCGCGTCGCCATCGACTCGCCCGCGGGGCCGAGCGAGCTGCTGGCGATCGTCGACGGGAGCGCGGACCCGCGGCTGGTCGCGCGCGAGCTGGTCGCGCAGGCGGAGCACGACCCCGACGCCTTCGCCCTCGCGATCGCGATCGGTGAGAAGAGCGCGACGGCGGTCGAAGCCGAGCTGCGGGTGGCCATCGCCGACGCCGCGCGGCGCGAGATAGTCGTCGCCTCGATGGCGACGCGTGGCGGCGTTCTCGCCGCGCCGGACCTCGCGACCGCGGTCGAGCTCGCGAACGAGATCGCCGCGGAGCACGTGCTGCTGGTGCTCGACGATGCCGCGAGCGCGCTCGCCGCGCTCCGCGGCGCGGGAACGGTGTTCGTCGGCGCATCCAGCTCGGTGGCGTTCGGCGACTACATGACCGGCGCAAACCACGTGCTGCCCACCGGCGGGCTGGCGCGGTGCTACTCCGGGTTGTCGACGCTCGATTTCGTGCGCTGGACGACCTATCAGCGCGTGGACCGCGCGGCGGCCGCGCGGCTCGCCGGCGACGTCGGCGCCTTCGCGGAC
>JABFXC010000032.1 GCA_013361935.1 Gemmatimonadaceae bacterium | reverse complement strand
ACGGCGCCGCAGTCGGCCACTTTCCGAACAGGTGGCTTCTCGCACCGACAATTCCGCCCCGCAGTATTCCGCCCCCCGCCCCGCCCTTTCAAATGGAGCCCCTCTCCCGCCCCGCAGTTTCGACGATCCCCCGCGGCTGGTAGCTTTCCCAGGTGCCCCCCGCTCCCGAAATTCCTTCTCCCCTCGACCTCCCCGCCGCCGAGGAGCTGGTGCGCCAGGGGATGTCTCTGCAGAAGGCCGGGGCCCTCGACGAGGCCGACGCGATCTTTCGCGTCCTTCTCGATGCCGCCGATCCCGTCGTCCGCTCGCTCGGCTGGCGCCACGTCGCCGGCGTCCACCGGCTGCGCTCGGAGTGGACCGAGGCGGTCGCCGCCGCGCGCCGCGCCGCGGAGATCGCCGAACAGGTCGGCATCCGCGAGCCGTACGCGGAGGCGCTGAACGCCGAGGCGATCGTCTACCAGATGCAGGGCGACTTCGACCGCGCGGTCCCGCTGCTCGAGAAGATGCTCTACGTCACCGCCGATCCGAAGGGACAGGGGATCGCGCTGCAGAACCTCGGCTCCATCGCCGCGCAGCGCGGCGACTTCGAGACCGCGCGCAAGCACTTCATGCAGTCGCACGACTGCTTCCAGCGCGCGGGCTATACCCATGGCGTCGCCTTCGTCCTCAACAACTTCGGACGCGCCGCGCTCGATCACGCGAATGCGCGCATGGCGCAGTCGATGCTCCAGAGCGCGCTCCAGGCGGCGCGCGACATCGGCGACCGCGATCTCGAGGCGCTGGTGAACGGCAACCTCGCCGAGGCGGCGCTCGCGTTAGGCGAGACCGGCGCCGCGGCGCGACTGCTGGATGCCGCGCAGTCGCGCTTCGCGGCCGAGGGCAACCGGCTCCGCGAGGCCGAGTGCGTGCGGCTGCGCGGCGAGCTCGCCGAGAAGCTCGGCGACGTCCCGGGCGCGATCGCGCACTACGAGCGCGCCCACGCCGTCGCGACGGAGCTCGGCGCGCGGCAGGAGAGCGAGCGCACCGCGGCGCGGCTGAGCGAGCTGCGGGGCCCGAAGTAGCCGAAAAAAAGAAGGGGCGCCATCAGGCGCCCCTTCGATAGTGCCGCTTCGCCGCGCTACTCCACCTCGTCGCGGACGTAGGCCACGGCGTACCCCGAGAGGTGCATCGTCGCGAAGAAGAGCCGCTGGTTGTAGCGGTCGTCGACGCCGGCCATGTTCTCGAGCAGGCTGTGGCTCGACTGATCGATGTACCAGCCGTAGAACGGCTTCGCCGCGGGCGCGACGCCGCAGCTCGAGTAGTCGATCGTGATGACGACCGGGCGGCTGAACACGTAGTGGTCGGCGCCCTCGGCGCGCACGTCCACCTCGGCGAAGCCCGAGCCGGGGACGGTCAGCGTGAAGCGGGTCGGGGTGCTCACCGCGCCGCGCGGGATCGCGATCGCGTTTCCGTTGACGGCGATCAATCCGCCGCCGGGGCCGATGATGCGGCTCGTCTGCGCGGCCTTCATCGACGGACACGCGAGCAGCTCGGACTGCGCGCCCACCGGCGCCAGCGCGAGCTGCGCGCTCGTCGAGCTCAGGTCGAGCTGCGCCGGGCTCGCGGCCGTGGGCGCCGTCGGACCGACGGTGCGGTCGGGGGTGGCGCTCCGGTCGCCGCAGGCGGCGAGTGCGATCAGCGCCGCAGCGATCGTGACGTGCAGCCTCAGGGCTGCCCCTCTCTGCTTCAGATGCACACGCGCCTCCCGGCGGAATCGATTCGCCGTGTGGTGGTAATGGTCGGGTTCGGTACCTCGACACAATGTAGACGCATGGGCCCGCTGGTGGGAACAACTCGTAAGAGATTGTAATTCAGCAACTTACGACCAGAATCACGACACTTGACGCCCCCGGCGGGCCGGTCGCCGAGTCAGGTCAATGTGCCGCAAGCAGTTAGCGGGTCGCGCCGGCACCGTCGCGATCCGCGACAGTCGGTCATGCTGTCGAGAACGGGCGGCGGGGAAACACGAAGGCCCCCGGCGGCGAGCCGGGGGCCTTCGTGAGCGAAGCAGATCACTGCATCTTCGCGACTTCGATCCTGGCGTTCCCGGAGGTCGTGGATGCGTTGCCGGTCGCTGGGCGCGTCGAGCCGAAGCCCATCGCGAACAACCGGCCCTCGGGCACTCCGGCGGCGACGAGCTTCGCCTTTACCGCGCCGGCGCGCGCCTGCGAGAGTGTCTGATCGGCTCCCGGGTCGCCGCTCGCGTCGACGTGGCCCTCGACGAGATACGGGCCCTCGGTGGCGAGGAGCGCTTTCGCGAGACTTCGCAGCGCGCCGTCGGAGCCGGAGGTCGGGTCGGTGCCGCCGGTTGTGAACTTGATCCCGGCGACGACGGCCCGTCCGGTGGCCAGGTCGGCGGCGATGTGGTCGGAGCCGCCGCCACCGTCGCCGACGATCGCCTTGCCGGCGTTCCCCACGCCGCGGCTCGTCTTGTTGATGACCGTGTCCATCACCACGGATCCCTTGCTGACGACCGTGTCGACGCCGCGGCTGGTCTTCTCGAGCGTCGAGTCGACGGCCTTGTCGGTCGCGCGGACCAGCGTGGTCTCGGCAGCCTGCTTCTTGTCCGTCACCTTCTTCTGCGCGCGCTGCTTGATGATCGAGCCGAGCTGCGCGGAGGCAGCATGAGGCGCGGCCATGAGGCCGAAGGTGAGCGCCGCCGCGAACATCGCCGTGTACAGTCTTCGCATCCTCATGCTCCCGGAGATCCGCTCTCCACGCCGTTGTGGGTCGGGCCGTCCGTTCCGGCCGCCCGCAGAGCTACGACTTCCGGAGGCGGGTGTCAAGAGCGGAGGCGCGAGTTAGGCGCGAACAGGCCTAATTCGGGCTGCGTATCGCCCCTCCGCCCCGGACTCTTACCCCCGGCGCCCGCCGGCGGTAGAATCGTCCCGCCGCGGCGCCCGCTCTCCCGAGCGCCGCCGAACGACGCTGTTCAAACCCAGGGCGGAGGATGAGATGACGAGACGGGCTTCGATGTGTGGC
>JABFXC010000213.1 GCA_013361935.1 Gemmatimonadaceae bacterium | reverse complement strand
GGGCGCCGGCGCGCGGCTCAGCGCACCGCGGCAGGACGCGATCGCGCCGGCGAGCGCGATCGCCGCCAGCGCGCTACGCCGCCGCGCCGAACGCGGCATCGAGCCGTTCGAGGGTGAGCTCGATCTCCGCCTCGCCGTGCGCGGCCGACATGAACGCCGCCTCGAACGCCGACGGCGCGAGATAGACCCCCCGCTCCAGCGCCGCGTGGAAGAAGCGCCGGAATCGCGCGACGTCCGCGGTCTTCGCGTCGGCGAACGACCGCACAGGCTCGGCGCGGAAGAAGAAGCCCCACATCGTCCCCGCGTGCGCCGCGGTGAACGGGATGCCACGCCGCAGCGCGATCTCGCTCAGCCCGCGGACGAGGCGCGCGGTGCGCTCCTCCATGCGGCGATGCACGTCCGGCGTGAGGGCGTCGAGCGTCGCGAGGCCGCCGGCCATCGCCAGCGGGTTGCCGGACAGCGTGCCGGCCTGGTACACCGGCCCGTCAGGGGCGATGCGCTCCATCAGCTCGCGGCGTCCCCCGTACGCGGCCACCGGCAGCCCGCCCCCGATCACCTTGCCGAGCGTCGTGAGATCGGGGATCACCGCATATCGCTCCGCGGCGCCGCCGGGCGCGACGCGGAACCCCGTCATCACCTCGTCGAAGATCAGCAGCGCGCCGTGCTCGGTCGCGATGGCGCGCAGCGCCTCGAGGAAACCCGGATCGGGGAGGATCAGCCCCGCGTTCCCGACCACCGGCTCGACGATGATCGCGGCGATCTCCTCGCGGCGCGCGGTGAAGATCGCGCGCACCGCGTCCGCGTCGTTGAAGGGCGCGGTCAGGGTGAGCGAGGCGAGCGCCTCCGGGACGCCGGGGGAGTTCGGCAGTCCCAGCGTCGCGACGCCGGAGCCCGCGCGGACGAGGAAGGAATCCGCGTGGCCGTGGTAGCAGCCATCGAACTTCACGATCGCGTCGCGGCCGGTGGCGGCGCGCGCGAGCCGGATCGCGCTCATCGTCGCCTCGGTGCCGCTGGAGACGAAGCGCATCATCTCGACGTGCGGCATCCGCGCGCGCACCGCCTCGCCCAGGCGGACCTCGAGCTCCGTCGGGATCCCGAAGCTCGTCCCGTCGCGCATCGTCCTGCCTAACGCGTCGAGCACCGCCGGCGGTGCGTGGCCGAGCACGAGCGGCCCCCACGAGAGCACGTAGTCGATGTACTCCCGGCCGTCGACGTCCCAGATGCGCGCCCCTGCCCCGCGCGCGACGACGAATGGCTCACCCTCCACGCCGCGGAATGCGCGCACGGGCGAGCTTACACCGCCGGGAAAGAGATCGCGCGCCCGGCGCATGATCTCCGCGGAGCGCGTCATCGCCCGAAGCTTCCGATCGACGTCGCCATCACCGGGAGCCGGCGCGTGGGGCGGCGCTCCGCGGCGGCGGGCCGTGAGACGACACCCAGCGCCGTCGCCTCGAAGTCGTAGTCGTTCTCCACCCCGTCGATGCGCACGTCGAGGATCGCGCCCGGGGGCGCATCCGTGGCGACCCGCGTTATCCCGTCGATGTCGTCCGCCTGCCACACGGTCCGCGCCTCGGCGACGCCGCCCGCGTCCGCGGCGCGGTCGACCATCGCCCGCACCGTCCGGCCGATGTGGCGCTCGTAGCGCTCGGCGGTGATCACGCGCTGCAGCTCCGTGAGCCGCTCCAGGCGCTCGCGCTTCAGCTCCTCGGGAACGTCGTCCTCGTAGTCGAAGGCGCGCGTCCCCTCCTGCGGCGAGTACGTGAACGCGCCGACGCGATCGAACTGCGTCTCCTCGAGGAACTCGAGCAGCGACTCGAAGTCGGCCTCCGTCTCGCCGGGGAAGCCGACGATGCAGGTCGTGCGCAGCGCGACGTCGGGGATGGCGCGTCGAAGCAGCGCCACGCGCTCGCGGATGACCGACCGCCGCTCGGGGCGGCGCATGCGCTTGAGCACCGCGTCCGACGCGTGCTGCATCGGCATGTCGAGGTACGGCACGATGCGCTCCTCCCCCGCCACCACCTCGAGAAGCTCCGGCGTGATGCCGGTCGAGTAGAGATACAGCATCCGGATCCAGGGCACCGTCGTCTCGCTCACGAGCGCGCGAAGGAGCGCCGGAAGTCCCTTCCCGTCGCGGATGTCGCGCCCGTAGTGCGCGAGGTCCTGCGCGACGAGGTTCAGCTCGCGCGCGCCCTGCAGCTCGAGCAGCTGCGCCTCGCGCACCACCTCGTCGAGCGCGAAGGATCGGTGCTTCCCGCGCATGAGCGGGATCGCGCAGAAGGCGCAGCCGTGATCGCACCCCTCGCTGACCTTCAGGTAGCGAACGTGCGGCAGCTCGCCGGTGAAGAGCCGTTCGCCCGGGTGGATCTCGAGGGGCTCGTCGAGCAGCCCGCGCGACTCGAGCTCGGGCAGCAGCCGATCGACTTCCGAGGAGCCGAGGAAGAGATCGACCTCGGGCAGCGCCTCGACCAGCTCCGACTTGTGGCGCTGCACCATGCAGCCGACGGCGACCACGGCGCGGCAGCTCCCTTCGTCCTTGTACCGCCCGGCTTCGACGATGGCGTCGATCGACTCCTTCTTCGCCGCGTCGATGAAGCCGCAGGTGTTGATGACGATGATCCCCGCCTCGCCGAGCTCGGTGGTCATCTCGGCGCCGCGGGCGACGAGCGCGGCGGCGTAGCGCTCGCTGTCGACGGTATTCTTGTCGCAGCCGAGGGTGATGACGCCGACCTTCACGGGCGGTTCCAGAGGGGAAAACGCATCCGCGCAATCTAGCCGCGCGGCGGAGGCCACTCAACCGAGGCGATTAAAGCACCGCAGCCGCCGGGGATCTTCTCCCGGCGGCTGTGGTGCTTCCCCCAACCTGGTTTACCGCTGCGGCGCCTTCGTCTTCACGCCGCTCAGGAAGTTGTCGACCGTCTTCCGGGACGTGGTGCCCGTCGCCGGGAGCGTGGTGCGGCTCACCGTGCGCGAAGTCGTCGTGGTCGTGCGAGTGGTGGTCGTCGTGCGGGTGGCCGAGGCCATCGGCGACGAGGGTGCGGGCGCGCTCACGTCGATGGTGACGTTGTACGCACCACCCGAGTTGTCGTGACCCGCCGTCAGGTACACCCAGTACATGTCGCTCACCGGCGCGGTGTAGACGAGCCGCGCGTCGGTTCCACCACCACTGTTGTCGTCGCTCGCGACGAGGCTGTTCAGGCGATCGACCTCGATCTTCGTGTCGAACGCGCTGGAGCTCATCGCGACCGTCATCGTCTCGCCAGCGTGCAGGTATACGAGCACCCGATCCGACCAGCGCGTGTCGCGCGGGCAGTCGGTGTTCGCGAGCACCTGGTTGGTGTTCGTTCCGCTCACCGCGTGGAAGATGCCGCAGTCGTTCATCTGGCCGTCCCAGCTCTGCGCCGAGAGGTGATAGGGGCCAGAGTACTGGGTCTGGCTCAGGTGCGTCGCGCCGACGAGGAACTGGCCCGTGCCGCCGAGGATGCGAATCCCCGAGTTCGTGCTGCCGTCGTAGTAGTAGTTGTCGTCGTTGTCGGCGATGATGTCGTTCAGCCCCGAGAACTGGCCGCGATACATCATCAGCTGCGTGTCGAACATCGCACTGTTGTCCGCGACCATGCGGATGTCCAGCGGCGTCGAGCCGTTCACGTTGAGCGTCCAGAGGTCGATCTTCTTCTGCATGCCCAGCGCGCACTGGCTCAGCGACAGGTCGCCGGCCACCGTCCCGCCGATCGCGAGCGTCCCCTTCGGCGTGCACGGATCGTTGTTCACCACCGTCGCCGTCGCGTGGAACACCGCCGCCGGCGCATTGCCCGCCGTCACCGTCACGGCGAAGGTGCCCGCGGCGTTCGGGAGCGTCCAGCTCGTCGACGCCTCACCGGCGGTCGTGGTCGACATGCTCGACGGGCTCACCGAGCCGCCGTCGGCCGAGAAGTTCACGGGCTGGCCCACCACCGCGTTGTTGTACTTGTCGCGCACGACCACGACGAGCGCTTCCGGCAGCGTCGAGCCGCCGCTGCCCGTCTGGTTGTCGCCGGCCTGGTTCGCCTTCGTGATCGTCGCCGGCACGTCCGGGTTCGCCGTCGCGCCGAAGGTCGCGCTGATGTTCTGCACGGCCGCGCCGAGGAGCGCGCTGCCGGCCGTCGTCGGAAGCGTCCACTGCGTGCTCGCCTGACCCGCCGTGTTGGTCTTCACCGACGCCGGCGTGGCGACACCGTCACCCGAGGAGCTGAAGGTCACCGTCTCGTTGCCGATCGCGTTGCCGTAGGCGTCCGTCACGGTCACCTGCAGCGGATTCGCGAGCACGGTACCGACCGTGCCGGTCTGCGCCGAGCCGACGCGGGCGATGTTCGCCGCCGGGCCCGGAATCGCGTTCACATTGAAGGTGGCGCTCAGCGTACCGATCGAGGCGACGAGCGACGCGGCGCCCGCCGTCTTCGGAAGGATCCACTTGGCGCGCGCGGTCCCCGACACGCTCGTCGTCGCCGACGCGGGCGACACCGTGCCGCTGCCCGCGAAGCTCACCGACGCCCCGCCGATCGCGTTGCCATAGCTGTCGGCCACCGAGACGCTGACCGAGTCCGCCGGCGCCGTGAAGACCGTGCCGGTCGACGGATACGACGCGGCGACGAGCGTCGCCGGCGCGCCCGGGCGCGCGGTCGCGGTGAAGCTCAGCGCGGGGAGGGTTCCCACCGTCGCCGAAAGCGCGGCACTCCCCGCCGCCGTCGGCAGCGTCCACTGCGTGCTCGCCTGGCCCGACGCGTCGGTGATCGGCGAGGCCGGATTCACCGAGCCGCCGCCCACCGCCGTGAACTGCACCGTCGCGCCGCTCACCGGATTCCCGTAGGAATCCTTCACGGTCACGAGCACCGGATTCGCGAGCGCGGTGCCCACGGTCCCGCTCTGGCCGTCGTTGCCCTTCGTGAGGCTCGCCGGCTGCGCTGGCGTCGCCGTCGCGGCAAAGGCCACCGCCGGGAGGTTCGCGATCACCGCGCTGAGCGCCGCGGCGCCGGGGGTCGTCCCCAGCGTCCACGTCGTCTGCGCGCGACCATTCGCGTCCGTCTGCGCCGACGCCGGGCTCACCGAGCCGCTCGTGGTGGAGAAGCTCACCGTGACGGCGGGCACCAGGTTGCCGTACGCATCCTTCACGACGACCGCCACCGGCTGGGGAAGCTGCTTCCCGATCTCGGCGGCCTGACCGTCATTGACCTTGGAGACCTGCGACGCCGCGGCCGGCTTCGTCGTGACGTTGAAGGTCACCGGCGTGACCGAGCCGACCGACGCGCTCAGCACGTTGCTCCCGACCAGCGGACCGTAGGTCCAACCGCCGACCGTCGCGATGCCGTCCTTGTCCGTCTCCACGGTGGCGCCGGTGACGGCACCGCCGCCACTGACGACCGCGAACGTCACGGGGACGCCCTGGACCGGGTGACCGCCGTTGTTCTTGACGATCACGGCGGGCCGCGGCGAGGCCGCGCTGGCCACCTGCGCCTCGGGCGCGGGGGCGGCGCTCACGGTGACCGCGCTGGCGGTCTTGGTGGCATCGGTGACCCCGCCCGGGAAGCAGGCGAGGGTCAGGACGAGAGGGAGCGCGAGAAGCGCGCGGGACTGACTGGTCAGGTTGGGCATCGCTCGAGCCTCCACGCGGCGACAGCACCGGTGTCGGGGGTTGAAACCTCGATCGCGCGACGGCGTTGCCGCGCGCCCGACGCCGATGAGGCCGTCAGGTGCGATTAACCTAGGGACTTGCTGTCGAGCCCGTCGTGACCGTCGATACAGTAGAGGCTGCCAGAACTGCAGGAAAAGGCGATTTCCGTGACGCGTATCACGGGTGTTGCGTGCGATATGCTGCCTAACGACTGCCTAACGGCGAGCGATGCGGACAAAATGGAACGAGGCGGTGCGTCGCGTGTCGACGCACCGCCTCGTTTTCGAACGGTCGCTCAGCGCCCGGACTTTGCGCGGCGGAACCCCTTCGGAATTCGCCGGTCGCCCAACCGGCCCGTCGTCGTCGCGCGCGCCGGCGCTCCCTGCGCGCTCACCGCCGAGGCCGGCGAGACCGACAACGTGTACGAGCCCATCGTCGCGTCGGCGGAGTTCACGAAAAGGACATAGATCGCGCCTCCAGGCACGCCACCGGCCGAGACGTGAGTCGTCGAGCCGCGAGTCGCGTTGTCGTCGGTGTCGACGATATTGAAGGCCAGGTCATCGAGCTCGAGCTGCGCCGGGAAGGCGCCCGAGGTGACGGTCACGTTCACCGCCTGCCCCGGCCCCGCGTATACCGCGACCGCGTCCTCGAAGCCGGAGCCGGTGAGCCGCGGGCAATCCGTCGACGAGAGGGCCTGTTCGGTCGTCGTGCCGATCATCACGAACGCCTCCTCGCAGTTCTCCAGCTTCCCGTTCCACGCGGCGGCGCTGAGGGTGTAGGCGCCGAACACCTTCGGGTCGATGTGGTTCGCGGCGACCACGTAGGTGCCCGGCACGAGCACCGCCCGCAGCGTCGAATTCGACGATCCGTCCGCGTTGTCGTTGAAGGCGACGATCCCGGCCGTGTCCCCGTAGGTGTTCCGGTACAGCCAGAGGAACGGATCGAAGCTCCCGCTCGCCGCCGTCATCGTGAAGGCGACCGGGGTGGTCTGCGTGAGGGTGAAGCTGTAATGCTGGATCCGCGTCGAGTCGAACGAGAACCAGCACGTCGCGTTCGAGAGGTTGCCGTTCGCCGTCCCTCCGATCGCCAGCGTCCCCGACGACGTGCACGGTGCGGGCCCCTCGTGTTTCGGGCCGCTGACGTTGTCCTGGCCGCAACCGGCCGCGAAGAACAGCGCGGCGGCGGATGGCAGCACACGCAGGCGTGTGAGCATTGTACGTCTCCGATGGAGTTGGCGAACGGGCCGACGCGCGGGATGTGCGAAAGCCCGACACCGGATTCTAGGTGCCGGGCAGTTCGAGCGTGAGAGGGGGGTGACTAACGGTAGTTCCCGAACTTCAGCTCCACCCCGAAATCCTTCCCCCTCAGCAGCGCGATCGCCTCCTGCAGGTCGTCCCTGGACGGCGAGCTGACGCGCACCTGGTCGCCCTGGATCGCCGCCTGGACCTTCTTCAGCTTCGCGTCCTTGATCGCCGCGGCGACCTTCTTCGCCGTCTCCCCGTCGAGCGCGGTCTTGAGCTTGATCTCGCGGCGCACCGTGTCGCCGCCCGCGGCCTTCACCTCGCCGACGTCGAGGTTCTTCACCGGCACGTTCCGCTTGATCAGCTTCGTCTGCAGCACGTCGAAGAGCGCGCGCATCCGGAAATCGTCGTCGGCCACGAGCGCGAGCACGTTCTCGGCGCGCTTGAACTCGATCGCCGCCTTGGAGCCCTTGAAGTCGTAGCGCTGCGCGATCTCCTTCTGCGCCTGGTTCACCGCGTTGTCCACTTCCTGAAGATCGACGCCGGTGGTGACGTCGAAGCTGCTGTTCTGGGCCATGGTCCGTTCAGCGCATCGCGACGTTGAAGCGCAGCACGCGCGGGTTCTTGGTCGGGTTGCCCGCGTAGTCCGCGGGCATGCGCAGGCTCACCGAATGCGAGCTCGCGAAGACCTGCTCGATGGTGAAGCCTTCCCGCTTCAGCCAGTCGATGTCGGCGGCGCCGACGCTGTCCCGGAAGACGACGTAGGCAGGAACGCTCGATCCGGGCGCAGGCTGCACCCCGGGGGCGGGTGCGCTCTTCTCCGGTCCGGGGCCCTCGTGGGTCGGCGGGATGGCGACGGGAGCGCGCCCGGCGTTGCCCTTCGCCGCGGCTCCCTTCCCGCTCGGCGCGGTGGTGGCGGCCGGCGTCGTCGCGGGGCTCGGACGCGCGGCGGGTGCCTGCGTCGCCGGAGAGACGTTCGCGCTCTCCGGCGCCGGACCGGCGGGTGCGGCCGCGCGCGTCGAGTCCACCAGCGGAGTATCGGACGCGCTGTCGCGACTCGAGCCGGAAGTACTACAGGCCATGGTGGCGATCGCCACCATGGCCTTCAGTGCCTGCGAGGAGCGAACCGTCATGGCTTCGCGGGACCCTCCGGAAGCGAGACACCGGATCCCTTCGCCGCGCTGGACGCGAGCGGGGCGGGCGCGCCCGAGACCGGCTGGCCGACCCGGAACCGCGACACGTCCACCGTGCCGAGCACGTAGCTGTGGATGATCAGCGCATCGGTCGCCGTGAAGCGCCCGTCGCCATCGACGTCCCCGCGCGAGAGGTCCAGACCCGTCGAGCACGACGCGCCGATGAGGCAGTTGTACGCCGACTTGTAGTCGGCCATGCTGATGGTCCCATCGCCGTTCAGGTCGCCCCAGCGGATGGTCAGCGTGCCCGGCGGCGCGAACGAGACGTTGAAGCTCACGTTCTGGCCGCTCTGCACGATGTTCGTGATCGAGATGCCGGAGGTGATGCTGTAGCCGTTGGTGTTCGGCGCGGTCGTCGGCGTGAAGCTCGTCGCCCCGCTCGACCCCGGGAAGATGTCTCCCGGGCCGCCCCGGTAGCCTTCGATGTCCATCCCCGCGCCGCCGTCGGCCTCGACGAGGTCGAGCCCCTTGTGCGCCGTGGTGTTCTGGATGGCGTTCGTCGGCCAGCCGGAGTTCACCGTGTTGCTGTCCACGTGGAAGATGAGCAGCCCGGTGCCGTGCAGCGCGATGTCCGAGCCGACCTTCTGGCGATTCTCAAGGAGGAAGTACTCGGACGTGCCGGGGATGTCGATGCGGATGATCGTCCCGCCGTTCGACTCGTTCGGCGTGAGCGTGATCGAGGTGTCGCGCGCGACGGTCACCACCGGCGCCCACCCCATCTCCATCTTCGACCAGGCTTCCATGTGCGACGGCGAGCTCGGGATGTTCCAGTTCCCGGAGCTCATGAGCCCCCACTCGCCGATCCCTTCGTTCTTGCCGTTGGTCGCGTAGAGATCGGGAAGGCCGAACGCGTGCCCGAACTCGTGCGCGAACACCCCCATGTCGATCGGCGTCGGCGAGCCGGCACCCGTCGGGCAGTTCACCGCGGGCTGGATCACGTAGTCCGAGATCTTGATCTGCTTGCCCTGCGCGTTGAAGTCCTTGGTCAGGTACGGGCCGCCGAGGTACGCGTCGAGGTAGTAGCGGTGCGACCAGATGTTCTTGTTGGTCGACGTCGGCCCGCACTCGGCGCCGTACTCCGGCTGCACGAAGGCGACGAAATCGACGAAGCCGTCGCCGTCGCTGTCGTAGTCGGCGAAGTTGATGGTCTTGTCCGCCGAGTCGAGCGTCTCGGTGAGCAGCGGCGCGAGGTTCGAGCCGAGCCCGTTGTTCGTGCCCTCGTACTGCGTGTCGTTCCCGCTGACGCGGATCCAGGGCAGGACGGTGCCGGTGAGGGTGAGCGCTCCACGCGACATCTCGTCGTAGACGTGCGTCACCGTCTCCTGCGTGGCGCTTCCCGCCCCGAACAGCTTGTTCTGCAGGATGCTGTAGTCGTACGGCCGCGCCGGCGTGTTCGCGAACATAATCGGGAGCACGGGCACCTTGAACGTCATCCCGCTCACCGCGGTGGCGCGCTGGACCGCGGCGGCGCCGGCCGCGGTGGTCGTGCTGATGCCCGAGGCGCGCATCGCGGCGCGCTTCTGCTTGGCGCGGCGCAGCGACGACTTCCACGCGCGGCGGAACTCGAAGGCGTTCGGGTCCTTCGCCTTCTGGGCGTAGTACGCGTCGGGCACCTTCACCCCGCGGTCCTTCGCCTGCCGGATGATGTCCTGGCCGTGCGCCTGCCGCGCGGCGAGCGGAGTCCCGAGCGCGGCGACGACGAGAGCGAGACGATGGAAGCGATTCATCGGTGTCGTCTCCTCAGCGGACGTGGACGGTGGCGCCGACCGAGGAGCCGGCGGCGCTGCGAAGATCCGTGAACGTCCGCGCACCGACCAGCGCCGAGGCGCCCACGGTGAACGACACGTCCTTGCCCGACGCCGATGGCTTCACGAGGAAGTTCAGCGCGAAGACGCGCGGACCACCGTCGATGTTCGACGCCTGGTTCTCCGGGAAGGAGGCCGCGGTCTGCAGGGTGCGCAACGTCTGGCCGAACACGTTGAAGAACTCCATCCGCGTATCGGCGCGCGAGTACGACAGCGCCTTCACGGAGGACGTGTCGCTCCAGCCGATCGTCGAGACGATCGAGCCCCACGCCTCGCCGGGCGCGCCGGCGAGACCGACCGCCGTCCACACGTGCACCGTGTCGCCGACGTTCACCGTGTCGGGCGCGGAGAGATAGACGAGGCGGGTGGTGTCGATCCGCGCGGTGGCGAGCTGCTTCACCGAGCCCGCCTGCACGGTCAGGAGCTGCCGTACCGATCCGTCGCCGAGCGACCACGAGGTCGACGCTTCGCCGTTCGCGTCCGTCGTCACGCTCGCGCTGGTGACGGTGCCGAAGCCGCGGGTGACGGTGAAGGTGACGGGGACGTTCGCCACCGCGTTCCCGCGCGCGTTGGTCACGCGCGCCTTGACCGGTGCGGCGAGCATCGTGCCCGGCATTCCGACCTGGCCCTGCCCTTCACTCACGGCGATCGCCGCCGGCGAGCTCTCGTTCCTGGGCTTGCTCGGGTTGTCGCTGCACGCGCCGGCGACGGCGAGCACGAGCATAGAGACCGCAGTCAGCGGTCTGGGAAGACGAGTGTGCACGGTTCCTCGAAGAGAAATGCGTCCACGGGCGATCGTCCGGCCCGGCTAGCCGCGAATGCGTTGTGACGAGCGGTCAACTTGTACACCAGAAAGGTAGCTCCGCCGGCGGCCGATACCAGTTACCCAGATCACCCGCGAACGTGCCACCTTGACCGATCACTCAGCCCAGGAACGACTCCAGGGCCCGCGCCCGGCTCACGTGCCGGAGGCGGGAGAGGGCCTTCTCCTTGATCTGCCGGACCCGCTCGCGCGTGATGCTCAGCAGGGCGCCAATCTCCTCGAGGGTCATCGGCTCCTCGCCGTCGAGCCCGAAGTAGAGGCGCAGGATCTTCGACTCGCGCTCCTTGAGGTGCGAGAGCGCTTCCTCGATGGATTCGGTGAGCGCCTTCTCGAAGGTCTCCTCGTCGGGGGTGGGATTCACCGTGTCCGCGAGGTAGTCGAGCAGGCGGTTGTCCTCGCCCGGGCTGAGGGGCGCGTCGAGGGAGAGGTGGGTCTGCGAGATCGACATCGTCTTCGCGACCTCTTCCTCGGTGATGTCCATCCCGCTGGCGATCTCCGCGTGCGTCGCCTCGCGGCCGAGCTCCTGGAGCAGCGCCGACGCGCGCTTGCCGATGCGGTGCAGCGTTCCCGCGCGGTTCAGCGGGACGCGCACGATGCGTGACTGCTCGGCGAGCGCCTGGAGGATCGCCTGGCGGATCCACCACACGGCGTACGAGATGAACTTGATCCCCTTCGTCTCGTCGAACTTGTGCGCGGCGCGGATGAGCCCGAGGTTGCCCTCGTTGATGAGGTCCGAGAGCGAGACTCCCTGATTCTGATACTTCTTCGCGACCGACACGACGAAGCGCAGGTTGGAGCGCACGAGCGTGTCGAGCGCCTCCTGGTCGCCGGTGCGGATGCGCTGGGCGAGCGCGACCTCATCCTCCCGCGTGATGAGCGGGTAGATGCTGATGTCGCGGAGGTACTGGTCGAGCGACCCTTCTTCCGAGGCGGACTTCTTGTGCGACGACGTAGAGGCCATACGACCTGCGGCTCCAGCGATGAAAGACGTGCCGCGCTGCGGCGGGGACTGCGCTTCCGACCCAGGTGCTGTTCGCTTCCTGCGACTGCCGAAACGCGAGACGACCGTCAGTGGATCCGCTCGCCGAGCCGTCCCCACCTGACGGCGGAGAGCCAGCGGAACTCGGTGCCACTGTCGGGCGAATAGCTGTAGTACACGACCAGCGGACGGCCGCGGACGTTCTCCGCGGGGACGAAGCCCCAGTAGCGGCTGTCCTCGGAGTTGTCGCGGTTGTCGCCAAGGGCGAAGTACTTCCCTGCTGGGACGACCAGCGGTCCCCAGTTGTTACGCGTCGGATGATCGCCGAAGGCCGCGGCCTCGGCGGTGCGCACGAGATACGGCCGCTGCCAGCCGAACTGCTCGTTTCCGGGGTCCAGGCCGGGGTCGGAATGCACGACATACGGCTCGCTCACGACCACGCCGTTGCGGACGAGCGTCCCCTCGCGCATGGAGAGCGTGTCGCCGGGAAGGCCGACGAGCCGCTTCACGTAGGTCTTCGTCGCGTCGAGCGGGTACTCGAAGACGATGACGTCGCCGCGGGCGGGGCTGCGATAGCCCGGCAGCCGGTGCCCGACGAAGGGGATCGCCGCACCGTAGGCGAGCTTGTCCACGAGCAGGAAGTCGCCGGGGAGGAGCGTGCGCTCCATGCTGCCCGAGGGGATCTTGAACGCCTCGACGAAGAACGCCCGGACGAAGAGGAAGACGAGCACGGCGATCGTGAAGGTCTGCGCCCACTGCCAGAGCAGCCCGAGCGGACCGGTTCGCCGGTTGACGGTGCGCAGCGCCTGGCGCTTGCTCTCGTCGCTGATGCGTGGCGACCCGCTCGGGGTCGGGGTCGCGGAGGGACTCGTCACCGTCCGCCCTCCTCGCCGACGACGCTGACCGTCGCGCCTAACGCGCGGGCGGCGTCCTCGAGCGCCGCGCGCGCCGGCGCGGGGAGGCGCAGCGTGGCGACGTGGTGACACCCCGCGGCGGCGAT
>JABFXC010000081.1 GCA_013361935.1 Gemmatimonadaceae bacterium | reverse complement strand
GGAGCTGTCGCCCGCCGCGGCGGTGCCGGTGTCGCGGGCCGCGCTGGAGTCGGCGGCTGCCGCCGCGCGCGCCGTGTCCGGCCGCGGCTTCAGCCGCGCCGGGGTCACGGCGTCGGTCCATGAGGCCGGCATCGTCGCGCAGCGCTCGGGGACGATCGGCGGCCGCGGGGGCACGGTATCGGTGTTCGACGCGTTCGAGGTCTTCGCCGTCTTCGCTTCGCTCGCGCGACCCGCGCGCTCGCAGGCGAACAGCGCCGAGATCGCGAACGTCGCGGCGACCACCACCAGTCTCTTCGAGCCAGTCATCCCCTGCGCCTCTCACGGTTGATTGCGGCCCCCGGAAGTGGCGGCGAGCCGATCGTGGAGACAATCTAGAGGGGCCGCCTCACGCCGCACAGTCGATCCGCGAGGCGGTTCGGCTCGCGCTGCGGATCTGGCACGGCGATGGCGCTCCGGCGCGCGTCGTGCTGGTGCGGCTAGCCTCACTCACAACGTCGAGAGGAACGGGATGCGTGTCGCGATGATCGGGTTGGGGAAGATGGGTGGGAACATGACCACGCGACTCCTGCGAAAAGGGCACGAGGTCGTCGCCTTCGACCGGAGCGCCGAGGCCGTGCAGCGCGCGACGGAGGCGGGTGCGCGGTCGGCGGCCGACCTGAAGGGCGTGGTCGCCGCGCTCGCCGCGCCGCGGGTCGTCTGGATCATGGTGCCCGCGGGCGCGCCGGTGGACGAGACCATCGAGACGCTCGTCCCGCTGCTCGCGCGCGGCGACGTCATCATCGACGGCGGGAACTCGCGCTACATCGACACCCTGCGCCGCGGACGATCGCTCGCCGAGCGCGGCATCGAGTTCGTCGACGCCGGCACGAGCGGCGGTGTCTGGGGGCTCGAGAACGGCTACTGCCTCATGGTCGGCGGCAGCGATCGCGCGATCTCCGTCTGCGAGCCGATCTTCACCGCGTTGAGCGAGCCGGGAGGGTATGCGCACGTCGGACCCACGGGGGCAGGCCACTACGTGAAGATGGTGCACAACGGCATCGAGTACGGGCTGCTGCAGGCGTACGCGGAGGGCTACGAGATCCTGCACGCGTCGAAGGACTTCGATCTCGACCTCGCGAAGATCGCCGCGCTCTGGAACCACGGCAGCGTCGTGCGCTCGTGGCTGAACGAGCTGGCCGAGCGGGCCTTCGCCAAGGACGCCTCGCTCGCCGACCTGAAGGGATGGATCGCCGACTCCGGCGAAGGCCGCTGGACGGTCCAGGAGGCGACCGACCTCGACGTGCCGGCGCCGGTGATCGCCCTCTCGCTCATCATGCGCCTGCGCTCGCGGCAGGAGGACTCCTTCGGCGCCAAGGTCATCGCCGCCCTTCGCAACGAGTTCGGCGGCCATGCCGTGAAGCAGTCGTGACCGCTCCGATCCACCCCTCACCCGCCGCGCACCGCGGGACGGGTGACGACTGCACGCTCGTGCTCATCGGCGCGTTAGGCGACCTGGCGCGCCGCAAGCTCTACCCCGCCCTGTACCGGCTGGCCAAGGATGGGTTGCTCGCGCCGCGCTTCACCCTCGTCGGCGTCGAGCGCGCGCCGCAGGACGATGCGTCGTTCGTGAAGGCGATTCGCGAAGCGCTCGACAACGCATCGGACACCGGTGGCCCCGTGGAGCCCGCGGCGTTCGAGAGGCTCACGCGCGGCGCGCGCTACGTCCGCGGCGACCTCACCGATGCGGCGCTCTATGGCGCGCTCTGCACCACCCTCGACACCGTCGAGTCGGCGACGCCGCTCGGCGATCGCAACCGCCTGTTCTACATGGCGATCCCTCCGAGCCTCTTTCTCCGCGTCGTCGAGGGACTCTCGGAATGCGGCGCCGCGCCGCGCACCCATACGGCCGAGGAAGCGCAGCAGGGCCCGTGGACGCGGCTGATCATCGAGAAGCCCTTCGGCCGCGACCTGGCGAGCGCGCGGGCCCTCAACACCGCGCTCCTCACCCGGTTCTCCGAGCCGCAGCTCTACCGCATCGATCACTACCTCGGCAAGGAAACCGTCCAGAACATCCTCGCCTTCCGCTTCGCGAACGCCATCTTCGAGCCGCTCTGGAATCGCGGCACGATCGCGCACGTCCAGATCACGGTGGCGGAGACGGTCGGCGTCGAGGGACGCGGCGGCTACTACGAGGAGGCGGGCGTCATCCGCGACATGTTCCAGAACCATCTCATGCAGCTCCTCGCCACCACCGCGATGGAAGCGCCGGGAACGATGAGCGCGGCGGCGGTTCGCGACGAGAAGGTGAAGCTGCTCCGTGCCGTTCGACACCTCCACGACGGCGCGATCGCCGAGAACCTCGCGCTCGGGCAGTATGCGGCCGGCGCGATCGATGGCGAGCCCGTGCCCGCGTACGCGGCGGAGCCGTCGGTGAAGCCCGACACCCGCACGCCGACCTACGCCGCGCTGCGCGTGTTCGTCGACAACTGGCGCTGGGAGGGGGTGCCCTTCTATCTGCGCAGCGGAAAGCGGCTCGGGGCGCGCGTCTCGGAGGTCGTCGTCCGCTTCCGCCGGGCGCCGGCGGTGCTCTGGCCCTCGACGGCGCGGGACTCGATGCGGCCGAACGAGCTCGTGTTGCGCATCCAGCCGGACGAGGGCATCACCCTCGGCTTCCAGGCGAAGCGCCCCGGCGCCGCGCTGGCCCTCACTCCGGAGATGGAGCTCGCTCCGGTCCGGATGCGCTTCTCGTACGAGGAGGACTTCGGCGGCCAGCCGGTGCCGGCGTACGAGACGCTTCTCCTCGACGCGATGATCGGCGACGCGACGCTCTTCGCGCGCAGCGACGAGGTGGAGCAGGCGTGGACGATCGTCGATCCGCTCGTCGCCGCCGCGGATGCCGGCCCGCGTCCCGAGCTCTACCCCGCGGGGAGCAGCGGGCCGCACGGCGCCGCCGCGCTGCTCGAGCGCGACGGCTTCGCCTGGCACCCGCTCACGCTCGCCGCCGCCGGCCGTTAGGCCTCACGCGCGTGCGAAGTCGATGTGGCCGCGCGCCGCGTCGGTGCCGACGAGGGTGACCTTCGTCCGATCGCCGACGTCCAGCCCCTGCTCCCCCCGCACGACGCGACCCTCCGCGGGCGGATGCAGCAGCCGGACGAAGACACCGTTCGGCGTGTCGCCGGTGACCACCGCGTCGAAGGTCTCGCCGAGGCGGGTCGAGAGCAGCGACGCCGCGGCCATCTTCCGCACCTCGCGCTCGACGCGCCGCCCCTCGTCCTCCATCCGCGTGCATCGCGCCGCGATCTCGGCGAGCTGCGCGGCGTCGTACGGCGAGGGTGCGCCGGCGATCGCCGCTTTCAGCTGCCGCTGCGTGACGAGATCAGCGTAGCGCCGGTTCGGCGCCGTGGAATGCGTGTAGTCGTCGACCGCGAGCCCGAAGTGACCGTGCTGCTCCCCTCCCGGAATCTCGACGTCGTAGTCGACGGCGCCGATCAGCTTGACGACGTCCATCGAGAGATCGGCGTAGCGGTCCGGCGCCGCGGCACGCCGCGCCGCGAGGAACGCGCCGAGAGCCTTCGCGTCGGGCTCCCCGGGTAGCGTCGTTCCCTCGCGCGCCGCCAGCGCGACGATGCGCGGCCAGCGCTTCGGCGCCTTCACGACGCGGCGCAGCGAAGCGATGCCCCGCGACTCGAGGAAGCTCGCCACCGCGACGTTGGCGGCGATCATGAAGTCCTCGATCAGATCGCGCGCCCGTGTCTTGTGCACGAGCGCGATGTCGACGACGCGCCCGTTCGCGGTCACCGTCCGCGCTTCGATCGTCTCGAGATCGAGCGCGCCGTGCTCGTGGCGCAGCGCCCGCAGCCGGCTCGCCGCTTCGTCCTGCATGCGCAGCTGCTCGGCGAGCTCGGGGCGCGCGACCACGGCGCGTGGCGCCGGCGCCGCGCCGGCGAGCCACGCGCCGACGTTCTCGTAGGTCAGCTTCGCGCGATTGCAGACGAGCGCACGGTAGACGTCCGGCGCTCCGACGCGGCCGTCCGCCGCGACCGTCATCTCGACCACGATCGCCGCGCGCGTCGCCCCCTCGGCGAGCGAGGTGAGATCGGTGGAGAGCTGCTCGGGGAGCATCGGGAAGGTCTCGATCCCGGTGTAGACCGAGGTCGTGTTCCGCGCGGCACGCTGGTCGAGCGGCGAGTCCTTCGGCACGTAGACATCCACGTCGGCGATCGCCAGGCGGACGAGGATGCCGCCGTCAGGCAGCCGCTCGCTCGCCTCGAGCTGGTCGAGGTCGCGGGTGTCGTCGTTGTCGATGGACGACCAGGGGAGTGCGCGCAGATCCCGCGCGCCGGCGCCCAGCGTGGCCGCTGCGATGGGCGCCAGCGTGACGTCTGCGCCGTCGACGACGAAGCCGTGTTCGGTCGCGACGGTGCGGGCGGCGGCGCGCAGGTCGAAGGCGGTCACGCGATCCCGTGGGGATACAAAGCGACGCGACGCGCGTGATCGATGATCACGCGCGTCGCGTCGTTCGAGATGCTCAGTCCTTGCCGGAGCGCTTGCGCCGCCGGGCCTCGGCGGCCTTCAGCTGGCGCGCCTCGCTCGGCTTGACGTAGTGCCGCTTCCGGCGGAGATCCTTCAGGATCCCCGAGCGGAGCATCTTCTTCTTGAAGGCCTTGAGCGCCCAGTCCAGGCGGTCGCTCTCTTCGAGAACTACTTCGATCATGAACGCTCCGGTATGGTGTTACGCGACCTTCGAGACGTTCTCGGCCGACGGGCCCTTGTCACCCTGAACCATGTCGAACTCCACGCGATCGCCTTCGGCGAGCGTCTTGAAGCCCTTCCCCTGGATCGCCGAGTAGTGCACGAAGCAATCCTTCGAGCCACTCTCGGGGGTGATGAAGCCGAAGCCCTTCGCGTCGTTGAACCACTTCACGGTGCCGGTGGTGCGTGCCATCTGTGGAATCTCCGAAAATGAAGTCTGTGCTCGGAGTCCGGTCCCACCGTCCCACCGATCACATACCGCCGCGAGACCTCCCCGCGACGCCCGCGTCAACATCACCCGGGTCGTGCCTTCCGGCACGAACCCGGAATATAGAGCGTCGAGCCTTCACGCGTCAACGGTTTCCCGCGACGCTCATCCTTCCTCAACCCCTTCGCGAGCGGTAACTTGCGCCCGCCACAGCCCGCCCTCGAGCCACCCGCCACATCCGGCCGAACGCGACCACGGTGACGACACCGACTCCCGAGCCTCCTGTCCGAACGTCCGGGGAGCGCCGTACCGAGCGACGCGAGCGGCTGATCCGCCGCGCGGCCGCGTTCGTCATCGCCATCGCGCTCGCCCTCCTCGCGACCGCGCTGACCCGCGCGCTTCCGGGGTTCACCGCCCGCGCGGTGTTCTTCTTCCACTTCGCGGCGATCATGGTCGCCTCGTGGTACGGGGGACGGCGGGCCGGACTGCTCTGCGTGCTCGCCAGCGCCCTGCTCGTCCCGTACTACATTCTCGCGCCGATCCACAGCTTCCTCGTCTTCGCCCCGGCCGACGTCGCACGCCTCCTCGGCTTCGTCATCCTGGGCTCCGTCATCGCGATCCTCAGCGGTGGGCTCCGCGATGCCATGCGGCGCACGCTGATCCAGGGCGAGGAGCTGCAGGATCAGGCGATGGAGCTCGAGCAGCAGGTGGAGGAGTCGCAGACGATGGCGGCGCAGCTGGAGGAGTCGAACGAGCAGCTCCTGCGCGGCGAGGCCGCGCTGCGGCGAAGCGAGCGCCGGTACCGCGCCCTCGCCGAGGCGACGAGCGAGATGGTGTGGACCACCGACGCGAACGGCATGGTCGAGGACATGCCGCTCTGGCGTGCGCTCACCGGACAGTCCACCGAGGAGGTTCGCGGCCATGGCTGGCTCGAGGCCCTCCATCCTGACGATCGCCCGCGTACGGCCGCGATCTGGGCGGATGCGGTCACCGCGCGCCGCCCGTACGAGAGCGAGTATCGACTTCGGCTGAAGGACGGGAGCTACCGCTGGTACCGCGCGCGCGGCGTCCCGGTGCTCGACGAGATGGGCACCGTGGTCGAGTGGGTGGGCGCCTTCCGCGACGTGCAGGAGCGGCGCCAGGAACGCCAGCGGCGCGAGGAGGAAGAGGCGCTCGTCACGACCGTCCAGCGCATCGGCGGCACGCTCGCCGGAGAGCTCCATCTCGACCGTATCGTGCAGACGGTCACCGACGCGGCGACCGAGGTCACCGGCGCGGAGTTCGGCGCCTTCTTCTACAACCTCGTCGACGCGCGAGGCGAGTCGTACACGCTCTACTCGCTGTCGGGAGCCCCGCGCGAGGCGTTCGCGCGCTTCCCCATGCCGCGGAACACCCAGGTGTTCGAGCCGACCTTTCACGGCACCGCGATCGTGCGCAGCGACGACATCACTGCCGATCCGCGCTACGGGAAGATGGCCCCGCACTACGGGATGCCGAAGGGCCATCTCCCAGTGCGCAGCTACCTCGCCGTCCCGGTGATCTCGCGCGCGGGGGAGGTGCTCGGCGGATTGTTCTTCGGCCATTCCGAGGCGGGGCGATTCAACGAGCGCCACGAGCGCATCGTCAGCGGCATCGCCGGCTACGCCGCGGTGGCGATGGACAATGCGCGGCTCTACGAAGCGGAGCGGACGGCCAGGCGCGAAGCCGAAGCGGCGAGCCGCGCGAAGAGTGACTTTCTGGCGATGATGAGCCACGAGCTTCGCACGCCGCTGAACGCGATCGGCGGCTATGCCCAGCTGCTCGCGATGGGGGTGCGCGGCCCGGTGAGCGAGGCGCAGACAACCGACCTCGATCGGATCGCGCGCAGCCAGCGTCACCTGCTCTCGATCATCAACGACATCCTGAATCTCGCGCGCATCGAGTCCGGCCAGGTGGCGTATCACATCGAGGCGGTCGACATCGCCGACTCGCTCGCCGCCCTCCCCGCGCTCGTCGCGCCGCTCGTCGACGCGAAGCAGCTCACCCTCACGCTCGACGTGGACGGCGTTCGGGCGCGCGCCAGCGCGGACCGCGAGAAGCTGCAGCAGATCGTGCTCAACCTGCTCTCGAACGCGGTGAAGTTCACGAAGCCCGGGGGCAGCATCCGGATCGCCTGCGAAGCGGACGACGCCTCGGTTCACGTGCTCGTCATCGACAGCGGTGAGGGGATCCCGGCCGAGCGCCAGGATGCGATCTTCGAGCCCTTCGTCCAGCTCGACACATCGCTCACCCGCACGCGCGAGGGCACGGGGCTCGGACTGGCCATCTCCCGCGACCTGGCACTGGGGATGGACGGCTCGCTGACGGTCGAAAGCGCGGTGGGCGCCGGCTCGACCTTCCGCCTGACGCTCCCCCGCGCTTCGTCCTGAGCGCTCCCGCCTAACGGCGGCGGATCACTTCCAGCACTCGACGAGCACCGTCACCTGCCGTCCGATCTCGCCGACGTCGGCGTTGCTGTGGCGCTCCTGCGACGGCGCGCTGCGGAACGGGACGCCCTGCCCCTGGAGGAATTCGCGGGCGACGGCGCCCTTCACCGCGAAGTTCACGTTCTGCGGGATGTCGCCCGTCTCCTCCGCCACGACCTTGGCATTGAGCTTCGTGACGACGACGCCGACCACGTTGCCGCTCGCGTCGAACAGCGCGCCGCCGCTGCTTCCCGGCTGGACGGGGGCGCTCATCTGCAGGAGGTGCAGATCGTTGTAGAGGCCGGCCAGCGCGTTCACGCTCCCGGTCGAGACGTTCACCTGATCGGCGAGCAGTCCGGAGAGCGGAAAGCCGACGGCGACGACATCGTCCCCCGGCCGAACCGCCGGGTCGTTGCGAAAGCTCGCCGTCGGTCCGGCGGGCAGCGAGGTCTCGAGCAGGGCGAGGTCGTCATCGGGATCGAGCGCGCGGACCGCCGCCTTCCGCGACTCCCCGCCGTCGACGCGCACCTTCACGTCCGCGCATCCGCGGACCACGTGCTTGTTCGTGAGCACGAATCCCCGCTCGCGCGCGACGACGAAGCCGGAGCCCGAGCTCGACGGTCCGCGCGAGAACAACGGGGTCGGTGGGTCCTCGTTCGGCGCGGCGACGGTCTTCCGCTCCGCCGTGCCCCCCGGCGCCGCGGTCTCCTTGGTCGGCGTGGCGACTCCGGGCGCGCTCACGAGCGCGCGTGCGTCGGCGAGGGGACGGGGACCGACGACCTCCATCACCTTCTCCCATCGCGCCCGCTCGTCGCTGCGCGAGTCGAAGTAGGCGGGGTCGCGGCGGAGCGCCTCCTCCCAGAATGCCGCGGCGTCGAGATCGCGATCCATGTCCGCGGAGAGGCTCGCCAGCTCGCCCCAGGTCATCGCGTCCGCGCCATCGAGTCGGGCGGCCTGACGCAGCGATCGCAGCGCCTCCTGCTTGCGGCCAAGCGCGCGGAGCACCACGCCCGCGCCGCGCATCGCCGGGACCGACTGCGGATTGATGCGCTGCGCGTCGCGGAAGGCGGCGAGCGCGTTGTCATAGCGGCGCAGACGCTCCAGCGCCCAGCCCATCGCCTCGTAGCCTTCTCCGTCGTGGGGCGCGAGCGCGGTGTACTGCTGATAGGACTGGACGGCGATCTTCAGCCGTCCGAGCCCTTCCTGGGCCCGTCCCCGGCCGAGCAGCGCGGGGGCGAAGGACGGGTCCTGCTCCTGCAGGCGCTCGAATTCCTTCAGCGCGTCGCGGTACTGGCCGGCCTCGAGCAGCGCATAGCCATTCGCCTCTCTCGGGTCGGGCGCGTTGGCCGGCCGCTGCGCGGCGAGGGGACCGCCGGCCAGGACGGCGAGGAGTGCCCCGCCGGCGAGCGCTCGCAGCGCGGCGAGCCCGCGCGAGCGTCCCGCGGGACCGCCATGAGTGCCTCGAATCGCTGGAAAGTCCATCGAACCTCGTCCTGTGCTGACCGCGGCAGCCGGTCTGGCGCCGCGCTGGTTCGAGTATCGGTCGCACCGTCCGCAGGGTTGACTCGCGCGGAGCGCTTCCCGTCACCGGGGCCGCGCGGGCGTCGCCCGCTGCGTGACCGCGGGCACAGCCCGTCGCGAAGGGCGAGCGACGGCACCTCCCGGCGCCGCGCTTGAGGCGTTACTTGCCTCGCGGGCGCTGGCGGGGTTATCTTCTTCGGTCTCTAGGAGTTGCCGCAACAACCGAAGTCGCCACTCAACTGGGCCGGCCACTGGCCCCGAGCGTCATATGCATCCCTTCATCGAAACTCAGAAAGAATGGCTGCGCACGAACATCCCGCCCTTCCGGCCGGGAGACACGGTGCGCGTGAACGTGCGGGTGCGTGAAGGTGAGAAGGAGCGCCTGCAGGCCTTCGAGGGAGTGTGCATCGCCCGTCGTGGCAGCGGCGTCAGCGAGACCTTCACCGTCCGGAAGATCTCCAACGGCGTCGGCGTCGAGCGCATCTTCCCGGTCCACAGCCCCATGATCGGCGACGTCACCGTCGTCCGCCGTGGCCGCGTGCGCCGCGCGAAGCTCTACTACCTGCGCCACCTCACCGGCAAGGCGACGCGAATCAAGGAGAAGAAGGTCCGCGTCGCGGTCCCCGCGACCGGCGCCGCCGAGTAACGCACGGGTCCGGCCCGGTGGCCGCTGGTCGCCGTCGCGCCTCCCGCAAGCGCTGGAGCCCGTTCGAGCGCGAAGCGCGCGAGGGACGCGGGCCCCTGATCGCCGGAATCGATGAGGTCGGACGGGGCCCGCTCGCGGGCCCCGTCGTCGCATGCGCGGTGATCATGCCCCCGGACGTGCGCGCCATCGGGGGCGTCGATGACTCCAAGGCGCTCAGCGCCGCTGAACGACTCCGGCTCGCGCTCAAGATCCGCGAGCGCGCCGTCGCCGTCGGCCTCGGCGCGGCGTCGGTCCGCGAGATCGACCGCGTGAACATCTACCACGCGACCGTCCTCGCCATGCGTCGCGCGCTCGGACGGCTCGGGATGCCGCCCGATCACATTCTCGTCGACGGCAAGGAGATCCGGTCCCTCGCCATCCCGCATACCGCGATCGTCGGCGGCGACAGGCGCTGCTACAGCATCGCCTGCGCGTCGATCCTCGCCAAGGTGACGCGCGACCGGTTGATGATCGCCCTGGCGCGGCGCTACCCGAACTATCTCTGGGACCGGAACGTGGGTTACGGCACGCCGGAGCACTGGTCGCGGGTCTTCGCGCACGGGATGTCGCCGCACCACCGCCTCAGCTTCGTGAAGGCGCGGCAGCTCTCCCTCGACCTCGAGACCGCGCTCCCCGCCGACGTCATCGCCGACGCGATGACCCCGACGCCGGCCATCGTTCGCCCGGACGCCGAGCCGGACGATCTCTCGGACGACCTTCCCTACATCCCCGAACGATCATGAGCGAGCAGAGTCCGGCGCCGGCGCAGTCCGTCTTCCGCGAGGGACTCCTGCGCGGCCAGGTCGCGCTCGTCACCGGCGGGGGATCGGGGATCGGTCTCGGGATCTCGGAGCTGCTCGCGACGCTCGGCGCGCACGTCGTGATCGCGAGCCGCAAGCCGGAGCACATCGAGGCCGCGGTCGCGGCGATCCGGGCGGCGGGCGGCTCGGCGAGCGCCGAGTCGCTCGACGTGCGCGACCCCGAGCGCGTCGCGGCCGTGGTGCAGAAGATCGCCGGCGAGCACGGACGGATCGACCTGCTCGTCAACAACGCCGCGGGCAACTTCTACGCGCCGTCGGAGTCGCTCTCGCCTAACGCGTGGCGGTCGGTGATCGAGATCGATCTGTACGGCACCTTCTTCTGCTCGCAGGCGGTGCTTCCGGTCATGAAGGCGCAGGGCGGGGGCCGGATCGTCAGCATCTCGATGACGCTGCACTACCGCGGCTGGCCGCTGATGGCGCACGCGACGGCGGCGAAGGCGGGAATCGACGCGCTCACGCGGACGCTGGCGCTCGAGTGGGCGCCGTACGGCATCCGGATGAACGCGATCGCCCCGGGGCCGATCCCGACGGAGGGAGTGCGGAAGGCATTCACTCCCCCGCCCTCGGCGAGCGGTCAGGTGCCCGACGTCTTCGCGATCGAGAAGGCGATGGAGAGCTACGCGCGCAAGGCGATTCCGGCCGGCCGCTGGGGAACGCCGCGCGACATCGCGAACATGGTGGCGTTCCTCGCCTCACCCGCGGGCGAGTGGATCACCGGCGCGATCATGGTCGTGGACGGAGGGGAGTGGCTGGCGAAGAATCCATCGCCGCAGATGCAGCGCCCGTAGGTCAGTGTCGGTAGGCTGCCGCCTGATCGCCGCCCTGCCGGGTGGTGATGGCGATGACGCCGCCCATGTTGCCGGTGCCGTAGTGGGTGGTCGCTTCCCACGCGCGATACAGGCGGATGGTCGAAACCACCTCGGCGGGGATGCTGCGAAGGATCACGATGTCGCCGTATCGCATGCCGTCGATGTAGACCGTCGGATATGGGGACGAGGTGTCATAAAAGCTGGTCGCGCCGCGGTTGCTGAGGAAATTCCCGCGCAGCTTCTGGATCACCTCGAAAGCTGTGGTCGCGCGCGACGCGACGACCTCGTCCTCGGTGATCGTGTTGCCGTCGCCGGAGGGGAGCAGCTCGGCGCGGTGGAAGCCACAACCGACCAGCCCGATGGATGCGAGAACGACGACCGCGCGCCTGCACTCCATGCCCCACCTCCGCGACCCCGTCGCGGCTCGAGACGCTGCCGAACCCATCCCCGTTTTCTGGGAGGGCATAATCCGCGCCCATCATGAAAACGAACGGGCCCGGGGGAAAGCCCCGAGCCCGTTCCTTCACCTGTTCCTGACCGCGCCTTACGAAGCGCTGCAGGCAGGGTTGGTGGTGAGACCACGCGCATTCAGCTCGCCGCGCGGAAGCGGGAACACGCTGTTGAATGGGTCGGTCCCCTTCGGAGGCACGAACTCGGGCACGAGATGCGCCGCGTTCAGATACCCGTACGCGCGCAGATCCACGAGGCGTTGCGGACCCTCGAGGAGGAGCGACAGCCGCTTCTCGCGCAGGATGTAACGTCGCGCGATCGCAACTGTGGTGAACGCCGGAAGGTCGTTCGGCGAGTACGCCCGATGGACCGAGTTCGCATCGAGATACGCCTTCAGAAGACCGCCCGTCAGCTCCGCGTTGGCCTGCGCTCGGAGGAGTACCAGCTCCTCATCCTTGAGCAAGGGGATCGGGTTCGTCTGATTCGCCGTCGTCGCGGTCGCGGTGCTGATCGTGAACAGCGCAGTCAGGTTGTTTCCGGTGAGACCACCGGTGGCGGAGTCGGAGCGCGCGACGATCTTGCTGTAGCGGGTGTCCGACGAATCCCACGGCGCTGGCGTGACCGTGTCCTTCTGCACGAAGCGAACGCTGTCCACGAAGTTGTTGTTCGCCGCGATCTTCGCATCGGCGAGAACGTTGAGGAGCTCCGAGGCCGCGAACTCGTAGTACACGCCGACCGGGAACTGACTCGACGGAACCGCGCCCTCGGCAGCGCCGAGCGCTGCGGTCAGTTCAGTGACAGCGGTGTTGAGGAGAGCCTGGTCTGGGGAGTTGCGATTGAGCATCGCGCGGTAGAAATCGACCTTGCCCTTCCACCCGCGGTTGAAACGGATCATGTTCGCCGACTTCCGGTAGTTCCGACCATGCGAGACCCAGCTGGACGGAAGCCGGAAGGGCATGCTGTCGGCTCCTGCCGCGATCAGGTCCGCGTTGGCGCTATCGAGCTGCGCCGCGATGTAGTTCAGGACGTACGGCTTGCAGTAAACCGGCGTCAGCGTGTAGGGGTCGTCGGTCTCCAGCGGGATGCCGATCGAGTCACGCAGCTCGAGCACCCGATAGAACTCGATCGCCTTCATCGTCCGGAAGAAGCCGCGAGCGGCCGCGAGCTGCGTGGTCGTGAAGGTGTTGGCGGGCGGTGTACGGAGCGCGATCAGCGCCTGATTGGCCGCGCGTGCGCCCGTGTAGAAGGGAGAGAAGCCGCTGCCACCCGCGAAGCTTCCCGGGTCAGCCTGTCCGGAAAGGGTCTCCGTCACGTACCGGGACTCGGACGCGTCGATGCGGTAGATGTCGCGGGCGAGGATCTCCGGAAGCACGATCGCGCCTGTACTCGCGAAGGCGGAGCGATCCTGGGCCGTGACGCCGACGGCGAGCTGCTCGAGCGTCGTCTTGGTGAGGTTCTTCAACGCGTCCACCGTCGGCGCGTCGATCGGCGCAGCGGTGGGGTTGTCCTTGCACGCGGTGACCGCAACACCGGCCACGAGTGCAAATGTCAGAAGTCGCTTCATTTATCTGCGCTCTCGCTCAGAAGGTGGTGTTGATGGTCACGTAGAACTGGCGGCTCGGCGGGTAGGGCGTCACGTCCTGGAAGCGCCCGAGCGCCTGGTTGCCGAAGTTCGAGACTTCCGGATCGAGCCCGGAGTAGCGCGTCCACGTGTAGAGATTGCGACCGCTCAGGTCCAGCCGCGCCGACGACACGAGACCGCGGAACATCGTGCTGGTCATCCCGGCCGGGAGGTCGTAGCCGAGCGTGACCTCGCGGATCTTCACGAAGCCCGTCTTCTCGACGTAGACCGCGTGACCCTTGGAGAACTCGCGCAGGCGCGCGTTCCCGACGGCCGTGTCGGCGAGCATTCCACCGTCGAAGTAGTTGTTGGTCAGGTTGGCTCCGAGCCCGCCCTTGCGCCAGTCGACGAGCGAGGCCAAGCGGAAGGGACCGTAGCTCAGATCGTTCGAGAAGCCCATCTGGAAGTCGGGCGCCGCGTTCCCCATGAACTTGAGGATGCGATTCGCCGCCGGGCACGTCCCGCTCGAGTTCAACGCGGTGCAGCCGTTCACCGCCTGCAGCACCGTCAGGAGCTGCCCCTGCTGCACGAACGCGTTGCCGAAGCGGCTGCCGAAGGAGCCCGACACCGGGATGAAGGGCGCGACCGGAAGGCGTGTCACACGAGTCTTGTTGCTCGCATACGTCGTGTTCGAGATCCACTGGAAGTGGCCCCACTGCACTGGCGTCGCGCCCAGCTCGATCTCGGTGCCGTGCGTCGAGAGCTGACCCCCGTTGATCCACTGGCTCGAAAAGCCCGTCGATGGAGCGATGCTCGCCTGCAGCAGCAGGTTGTCGACCTGCTTCTTGAACTGCGTCACCGACACGCGCGCCCTACCGTCGAGCAGCGTCCAGTCGAAGCCGCCCTCGGTCTCGCTCGCGGTCTCCGGCCGGATGTTCGGCGAGCCGACGATCGTCGAGGCGCGGTATCCGGACAGACCGTTCTGAATCAGGTTTGTGAGGAACGTGTACTTGCCCGCCGTCGGCTGGTTGCCGGCGCGACCGTACGCGACGCGGAGCTTCATCTCGTCGGTGACGGGGGGAAGCCATGGCAGCCGGTAGGAGGCCGAGAACTTCGGATACGCGTAGAACTTGTGCGGATCGCCGTTGTTGCTCGTCCGCTCGCTGTTCACGCCGGCGGTAAGGAGCAGCCGTTCACTGAGGGTGAGGAACTCTTCCTGAGCGAACAGCGAGAGCGCCTTCACGAGGTCCTGGCCCTCGACCTGGCTGACCTGCGTCGAGGCGGCAACGTTGGTGACACCCGGGAACACACCGCGACCCGTGATCGCGAGGACGTCGTTCTGGCGCCGGTCCTGCCGGAAACCGGTCGACGTCGTCGCGCTGAAGAGGCGCGTCGTGTAGCGGTGGTTCAGGGCGCCGTTCAGCGTCGCGCTGAGGACGTTCGCCTGACCGTTCACGATCGTGCCCGGAAGCGCGTTCACCTGCTCGACGTACGCGCTCGCGGGGGAGATGATGCGGCTGTTGTCGTTGTATGCATCGACACCGCCGCTCAGGGTGAGGTCGAGCGTCTGCCGCTCCTGCGCGAGGATGCTGAGCGTGCCGACGCCGCTGCCGAGCAGACGCCACACCTGCTCCGGCGTCTTCACGACTTCGGCGACCTGGAACGGATTGTTGTTGCCGACCGAGTTGATCGGGTTCTTCGGGAAGGTGCCGTCGGGACGCCGCCGCAGCTCGATGAACGAGGGGGTGAGCGACATCGTGGTGTACGGGTTGATACCCGTATTGTCGTTGCCGCTGACGCCGCGCTGCGTGAGGCTGTGAATCAGCTCGCTGTTCACGCGCACGTTCACGCGCGAGCCGAACTGCTGGCCGAGGTTCGCGCGTAGCGACTGCTTGTTGTAGAAGTCGTTGCGAACGAGCCCGCCGTCATGCTGCGCCAGACCGGAGATGAAGAAGTTCGTCCCCTGCTGCGTC
Organism: Gemmatimonadaceae bacterium; assembly: GCA_013361935.1. Classification (GTDB taxonomy): domain Bacteria; phylum Gemmatimonadota; class Gemmatimonadetes; order Gemmatimonadales; family Gemmatimonadaceae; genus JABFXC01. The sequence goes on along the minus strand of JABFXC010000081.1, from coordinate 20,899 downwards.
GCGCCGCGAATCGACGCCACCGTCTGGTAGTTGAAGGGGTTCTCCCCGTACAGCTCCTGCTGGAAGTCGTGGCAGGTGCCGCTGTTGTAGGTGTTGAAGAATGACGTATCTGCCTGCAGTGCCTTGCGCCGCTTGGTGGTATCCGAGATCCCGGCGGAGCCCGTGTAGTCGAGGTAGTCCCCGAGCGTGTTGAGGCAGCGCAGATCGAGCTTGTTCGAGATCGCCGCGGTGCCGAAGCGCTGCGCGACGTCGAAAGTGGTCTTGCCGGCGCGGCCGCGCTTCGTCGTGATGACGACGACGCCGTTCGTGCCACGCGAGCCGTAGATCGACGACGCCGAGGGACCCTTGAGGATCTGGATGCTCTCGATGTCGTTCGGGTTCAGGTCCGCCGCGCGGTTGACGCGCTGGTCCTGGCTCGACGGGTTGTTCTGACGCGCCGACTGGGTGATCGCGGTGAGGCCGTTCGCGATCTGCGAGTTGTCGACGATGATTCCGTCGATGACGTAGAGCGGATCCGTGGAGGCGTTGATCGAGGACACGCCGCGCAGCTGGATCTGGGTCCCGCCGCCCGGGGCGCCGTTGTTCTGCGTGATCGTCGCTCCGGCCACCTTGCCCTGCAGCGCGTTGTCGATCGTCTGCGCGGGGACGCGGTTCAGCTGCTCGCCGGAAACGACCGCCACGGCGTTCGCGGCGTTCACGGACGAGACCGTCGTCGCCGTACCCGTCACGACCTGTTCCTCGAGCTGCAGCACGTCGCGCTCGAGCGAGATCGAGACCTGCTCCTGTCCGGCGGGGACCGCGATGGTCGTGCGCTTGAATCCGACGCGACGCGCGAGCAGCGAGACGTCGCCCGAGGGCGCGAGAAGCTGGAAGCTGCCGTCGTCCGCGGTGTACGTACCGATCGTCGTGCCAACCACGGACACCGCCGTGTTGGCGAGGGCCTCGCCGGATCCGGTGGCGGTCACACGCCCCGTGATGCGGCGCTGCTGCGCATGGGCTTCGCTGCTGAACAGCGCGCCGGCGAGCAAGGCCAGAGCAAGAACACGATACTTCCGCACGTCGCCTCCCTATATGGTGAGATGAACGCGCCGCGTCTCAGGATGGGCGGAGGCGCGGACGTAAAACTGGCCCCTGTCGAGCGAGCCGGGGGCCAAGCAGCGCATAGAACTACGATTATGTGAGGAATCTGTCAAGAAGAAGTTGTGACGCGGTCAACATCCCGCGCGTCCGCGCGCCCACCCAGTCCGACGCCACGCTCCACGCGGGGCAGCGCGCGCCCCGCTTGCAAACACGTGATTCGCGCGCTAGAACATCCCGATCGGCCACGATCGATCGATCGTTTGCCGCGCCGTCCGCGACCGTCGCCGTCCCACGCCACCCAAGAGGAGATGAGACAGTGATTTCCCCCGTCCGCCGATTCCTCACCATCGCCACCGCCTTCGTCGTCGCGGGGGCCTGCGCACCGGCGCCATCGACCGGCGCCGCACCCGCCAGCCGCCACAACGTGATCACCGCCGAGGAGCTGCAGCCGGTCGGCGACCTCGATCTCTACGAGGCGATCCGTCGCCTTCGGCCGAACTTCCTCCGCTCGCACGGAGGGCAGGGTATCCAGACGGGGATCCCGGAACTTCAGGTTTATGTGGGGACTGTCAGGCTGCAGGAGGTCGACCGGCTGCACGAGATCCTCGCGCGGACCGTGAAGGAGGTGACCTTCCTCGAGCCGCAGCAGGCAAACGCACGCTTCGGAGGCAACAACTCCGGCGGCGCGATCGTCGTGATCCTGCAGTAGGATCCGGCGCAAGGCGAAAGGGCCGCCAGGTTTCCCTGGCGGCCCTTTCTGTTTCAGCGTCTCGGCGCCCGCGTTACAAGGCGCGCCTGGCGCAGGTCGAACCTGGATAGGTCGGCGCAGCCGTCGGCTTCGTGTCCCACCAGATGCGAGTCCGGAAGTTGTCCGGGCCCTGATCGGCGATCGCGGCGTTCACGTTCGTCGCGTTCACCGCGTGCTCGGTCGTCGAGTAGTACAGGCGACGCGGCACCACGTTCTCGATCGCGTTCGGACCCGGCTTCACGATCTCCGGCTGGCAGGTGCGGCGGAACTCGGCCCACTGCTGGATCGGCTCCGTGTACATCGCCAGCCACTTCTGGATCGCGATCCGCTTGAGCTTCTCCGCCTGCGTCGTCGCCGCCGCGTAGGACACCGCCGGCTGCGCGAGGTACGCCGTGATCGCGGAGGCCGGGATCCCCCACATCTCCATCGAACGGGTGACGCCGGCGTTGTAGTACAATCCCGCCTGCGCGGCGTTCAGACCGCCGAGGCCACGCTCCGCCGCTTCTGCACGGATGAAGTCGACTTCCGCCGCGGTCATCAGGTACGACGGCTGCGACCCGCCGCTTCCGCCGAACGTCCCGTACGCCGTCGCGCCGGGGAAGAAGACCGCGCCCACGCGCGACGTGTACGGAACGAGCGCCGAGACCTTCGCCTGCGTGAGGGCGTTGCCAAGACCGACGTAGCAGACCGTCCCGCCGCCCGGGCAGTACTTGAGCGTCTTCGCCGTGATGATCGTGGTGTCCGTGCCGGCCGAGGTCTTCACCTTCGTCGTGTCCATCAGCTCGATGGTGTCCTTTTCCGCCGGCTGGGCGTAGACCGCCACGCGCGGGTCGTTGTAGTCGCGCAGGTAGGTGATCAGCCGCGTCGAGACGCGGAAGTCGTCGCGACCCTTGAACTGCGCCGCCCACGGGTTGTCATACACCCCGTCCCCGGGCCAGGGGAGCGCCGCGTTGTCGGCGTTGCTGACAATGAGCTTCGTCGTGTCCGCGAGCGCGGCGGTCAGCTCCGTGTTCGCCTTCGCCGGATCGACGTTCACGATCCGGAGCGCGTGCCGGGCACGGATCGAGTTCGCGAACTTCTGCCATGCCTTCGTGTCGCCGCCGTAGATCGGGTCGGCGTCGCCGAGCGAGTTGGCGGTGGACGACCCGAGCGCGGCCGACGCCGCCGCGAGGCGGGTGAACATCGCCGCGTAGACGTCCTGCTGCTTGTCGTACTTCGGCTGGATGATCCCCGAGTCCGCCTTGAACGCCTGGCTGTACGGGATGTCGCCGAAGACGTCGGTGAGGATCCCGAACTCCCACTGCATCAGGACCTCGGCCGGGCCCCAGGTCGATGCATCGTTGGCGGCGAGTCCGCGCCGACGCACCAGCTCGAGGTCCTGCAGCTCGACGTTGTACGAGCCGTTGAACAGCCCCGAGGTCGAGCCGGCACGAAGACGCGTATACGCGTCATCGTCCGGGTACTGCACCTCGGCGAAGGCCTGCGGGAGGAAGCCGTACCGCGTCCCGCCCATGCCGTCCACCCACCGGCTCACGCCGTTGCGCGACGCGTTCGTGAAGAGCGCGGTCGACGGGGCGTTCGTCGGACTGTTCGGGTTGTTGTTGACCGTCGTCAGCTTGTCCGAGTTGCACGCCGTCGCGAGGACGGCGGCCGCGGCTCCGACGCCGGTCAAAAGGGTTCGATTCATCTTCATCTTGGTTTTATCTCCTCAGCGCCTTACGGCGTGATCCGCAGGTTGATGCCGAAGCTGCGCGTGTTCCCGGGGATCGCGTACTCCATTCCCTGGAAGTTGCCGGAGCTGTAGGTGAACTCCGGATCGATGTTCGGCACATCCGTCCACGTGTAGAGGTTGCGTCCCGTCAGGGCGACGCTCAGCCCCGAGACGCGGAACCGCTGCGCCCAGTCGGCGGGCACGTCGAAGCCGACGCGCAGCTCGCGGAGCTTGGTGTAGCTCGCGTCGTACACGTAGGGCTCGACGTTGAAGAACAGCCCCTGGAAGTATTCCTCCGCGGTGACGCGGGTCGTGTTCGGCTGGCCCGTCTTCTCGTCGATGCCGTTCACGACGATCCCCGGGTTGTCCCAGTCGACTTCGCGGCCACGGAGCGTGCTCTTGAGAACGCCGGAGTACTCGCCGACGTAGTTCGAGTAGCTCATGATCTTGCCGCCGTGGCGGATGTCGAGCGAACCGCCGAAGGTGAAGGCCTTGTAGCGGAACTGGTTGGTGATGCCGCCCGTCCACTTCGGCTGGATGGAGCCGTGATAGACGAAGGTGTCGGAGACGATCGGGATGCCGCCCGAGGTCAGGATGCGACCCTGATCGTCGCGGACGTAGCCGCCGCCCCAGATCGCGCCGTACGGCTTGCCGACGGTCGCCTCGGTGCGGACGTCGCCGAAGAGGCCGTTGCCGAGCACGATGCGATCGACGCCGCCGGCCAGCGACAGCACCTGGTTGCGGTTCTGCGAGAAGTTGATGTTCGCCGTCCAGTCGAAGTTCGCCATCCGGATCGGCGTCGCCGTCAGCAGCGCCTCGAAGCCCTTGTTCTGCATCTCACCCGCGTTGAGCAGCTTCTGCGAGTAGCCGGAAGCCGGCGAGACCGGGACGAGGTAGATCTGGTTGCGCGTGCGCTTATCGTAGGCCGTGAGATCGACGCTCAGGCGCTGGTCGAAGAAGCCCATCTCGATGCCGGCCTCGTTCGAGCGCGTGATCTCCGGCTTGAGGTTCGGCTCCATCAGCTGATCGCTCAGCGAGAACTGCGGGCGTCCGCCGAACTTGTTCGAGTTGCCGGCGAAGGTCGTGAGCAGGCGGTACGGATCGGTGTCGTTGCCGACCTGCGCCACGCCGCCGCGGACCTTCAGGAACGACATCCAGTTGTTCTTGAGCGCGGGGATCGCCTCGGTGAGGACGATCGACGTCGCGACCGAGGGATAGAAGTACGAGTTGTTCCCCTTCGGCAGCGTCGACGAGACGTCGTTGCGGCCGGTGCCCTCGACGGTCCAGAACCCACGATAGGTCACTGACGCCGAGCCGAGGACGCTGTTCATCGCCCGGCGGTTGAGCGTCTGCCCGAGCGTCGGCGAGATCGCCGCGTTCGAGACGTTGTAGATCCCGGCGACCGTGAGACCCCTCGTCGTCGTCGAGGTCGTGTTGAAGTTCTCGCGACGCAGGTTCCCGCCGACGAGCGCGTTCACGTGGATGTCGCTCGTGACGTTGCGGTCGGCGATGAGCTTCAGCTCGGTGTTGTTCTCGTTGTTGTAGTCGTTGATGAACTGGAAGCCGCCGTTGTACGACTGGTTGACGTAGCTTCCGTTCAGGAACGCCGCAGGGAAGTCCTGGTTGATGCTGAACCGGTAGATGTCCGACCCGCTCATCAGGTTCGCCGACAGCCAGTCGGTGAACTTGTAGTTCGCCGCGCCCTGGATGATGAAGCGGTCACGCGAATCCGTCAGCGCGCTCGCTTCCTGCACGAAGAACGGATTGTTGTGGAAGTTGTAGTTCCAGTTGAACTCGCGGTTGTCCGGCCCGTTGTTCGTCGCTCCGCCCTGCTGCCAGTTGCGCAGCGCGTTCACGTCGACCTGACGGCCGAACCAGTAGAACCCCTCGAGGATCGAGTTGCCGTAGCCGGTGCCCGGGCGGTTCTTGCCGTTGTTGCGCGTGTAGCCGAGCGTCGCCGTCGTCTGCAGCTTCGAGTTGACGTTGAGCGTTCCGGTGAGGAGCGCCGACGGCTTCTGGAAGGAGTTGTTCGGGACGTAGCCCTCGACGTTGTCGACGCCGATCGACATGCGCGCGTTCGCGCGCTCACCGCCGCCGCTCACCGCGCTGTTCAGCGAGAGGGTGTGGCCGGTGTTGAAGAAGTCCTTGACGTTGTTCGGGTGCGCGATCCACGGCGACTTCACGCTCGTGTCCGCGCCGTCGGTGAACTGGTGGATCATGCGGCCGTCGAGCTTCGGGCCCCAGCTCTGGTCGCAGCCGTCGCAGATTCCGCCGCCCGCGCCGTCGACGTACTTGAACTGTCCGCCGGCACCCTGACCGTACTGGTTCTGATAGTCGGGGAGACGGCCGGGATACTCCCAGGTGTACAGGAGCGAGGCGTCGGTGCGGACGCGGCCCGCCGACGCGGAGCCCTTCTTCGTCGTGATCACGACGGCGCCATTCTGCGCGCGCGAACCGTAGATCGCCGCCGCGTTGGGGCCCTTGAGGATCGTCATCGACTCGACGTCCTCGGGGTTGATGTCGCTGATCGCGTTGCCGAAGTCGTAGCCGTTGCCCAGGCCGCCGCCGCGGTTCGCGTTCGACACCGGGATACCGTCGACGACGAACAGCGGCTGGTTGTTGCTGGCGAAGGTGTTGTAGCCGCGGATGACGAAGTTGGTCGATCCGCCCGGCGTGCCGGCACCGTTGATCTGGACGCCGGAAACCTTGCCCTGGACCTGCTCGACGAGGTTCTGCGTCTTCGTGACGTTCAGGTCCTCGGTGCTGATCTGCTGCTGCGCGGTGCCGAGAGTGCTCTTCTCACGCACGACGCCGAGCGCCGTGACGACGACGCCGGTGAGCTGCGTCGCCTGCGTCCGGAGGTCGAGATCCTGGACGAGCGTCCCGCCGCTCAGCGTGATGCGCGCGCTGTCCGGCGTGTAGCCGACGCGGCGCGCGATGAGCACGACGGTGCGGCCCGAGGCCGTTGCCGGGGCCACGATCCGATACTTTCCCGCCTGGTCGGTGTATCCGCCGATTCGCAACTCGGGGATGCTGACCGCGACGTTCTCGACTGGTGCCTGCGACGAGGTGACCGTTCCGGTCACGTTCGTCGCCTCCTGGGCACTCAGTGCGAGCGGAGCGAAGCCGACGAACGCGGCGACGCCCACGAGCAACCGATGTGAGTTTGACATCATGTTGGTTTGCGGTTCCTCCAGTCGATGTTGACGGGAGAGGGGGACGCGTCGATGTCGGCCACGCATGATGACATCGCTTCGCCTCCCGCCGTGGAAGGGCGCCGGCGGCCGGGGACACCCGGCGGCCGGTCATGCAGTAGGGCGAAGCTAGAGTCAGGTCAACAAGGTGTCAACGTTCGGTAAGGAGACTCTTTCCCCCGTTACCGCCCTGTCGGCCCGGGGAATGCCTCCCCCGCCTGTGAACCGACCAGAAAGCAGACGGAGCCGGCGTCGACGACGCCGGCTCCGTGCGGCCGGCGCTCGCGCGCCGGCGACCCCGCGACCCCGCGACCCGGTCAGTAGTTCGTGAAGAGCAGGTTGTTGTTCGTGGTCTTGGAGCTCGTGACGATGCCCTTCGTGGAGTTGGCGGAGATCGCCGCGGCGACGGTCGCCGGACTCGCCGTGGGGTTCAGCGACAGGTACTGGGCCGCGACCCCCACCACGTGCGGCGTCGCCATCGAGGTGCCGCTGATGGTGTTCGTCGCCGTCGTCGAGGTGTACCACGACGACGTGATGTTGTTTCCGGGCGCGAAGATGTCGACGCAATTGCCGTAGTTGGACCAGGAGGTCTTCGCGTCGGTATTCGTCGTCGCGCCGACGGTGATCGCCTCGGCGACCCGCGCGGGCGAGGTCTTGCAGGCGTCCTGCGCGATCCCGACGAAGTTGCCGTTGCCCGCGGCGATCCCGAAGGTGACGCCGGAGGCGATCGCGCTCCGCACGGCGTCGTCGAGCGCCGTCGACGCGCCGCCGCCGAGGCTCATGTTCGCCACGGCCGGCGAGGCATGGTTCGCGGCGACCCAGTTCACCCCGGCGATGACGCCGGAGGTCGAGCCGGAGCCGCCGCAGTCGAGCACGCGCACGGCGACCAGGCTGACACCCTTCGCGACGCCGTAGGTGGCGCCGCCGACGGTCCCCGACACGTGCGTGCCGTGGCCGTTACAGTCCTCCGCGTTGCCGCCGGCGGTCACCTCGTCGACCCCCGTGACCGCGCGCCCGCCGAACTCGGTGTGCGAGAACAGGATCCCGGTGTCGATGATGTACGCAGTGACGCCGCTTCCGGTCGACGCATAGGTGAAGCTGCCGTCGGTGGGACGGGCGCGCTGGTCGATCCGGTCGATCCCCCAGGTGGCGCCGGTCTGCGTCGTGCTCGCCCGCATCACCTGATCCTGCTCGACGTACTTCACCCGCGGATCGCGGGCGAGCTGCGCCGCCGCGTCGGGCGACATCTCCGCGGCGAAGCCCTTGAGGGCCGCCTCGTAGGAGAACGTGATCTTCGCGCCGGCCGCCGCCGCGAGGGCGGAGCTGAGCTGCGGACCGCCCTCCTTGAGCACCACGATGTAGTGATTGGGGATGAGCTCGGGCGCGTCGGGCGCCTCGCTCGGGCGTGCGGCGGTTGGCGTTTCACTGCACGCGGCGAAGCCGAGCGCGACGAACGCGAGGAGACCGGCCTTCTTCATCGTCAACCTTCCGGGTTGGGGGCAATGCGACGTCGCGCGGACGCGGGACGCCAGGACCACGAAGGGCGGGGCGCGAACGCGCCGCGCGCCCTGCAGGGCACGGAAGATCGGTCCCCTCGAAAGGGCGGGACGCGGGAGGATGTGGAAGTGCCCGCGTCGTCGCGGGGTCGTGCGATGGTGGGACCGCCCGGAGCTTCGGGGCGGGGGGCGATTGTAATCTGCCGTTTATTTTCGTGCAAGAGCGAGCACGCCGAAGGGCGAGCGACCCCGCCCTTCGGCGCGCAGCACTACAGCGTGCTCTTGTAGAGGAGGCGGTTCGGCGTGCCCGAGATGTTCCCCGTGATGACACCCGTGGTCGCATTCCCGGTGAGCCAGCTGATGACGGTCGACGTCGCGGCGTCTCCGAACGAGGCCTTGTAGAGCGCAGCGACGCCCGTGACGTGAGGCGTGGCCATCGACGTCCCGCTGATGGTGTTCGTCCCGCTGTTGATCCAGGTGGAGGTGATGCTCGACCCCGGGGCGTAGATGTCGACGCAGCCGCCGTAGTTGGAGTACGAGGCGCGGGCGTCGCTGCTCGTCGACGCCGCCACGGTGATGGTGCCGCTCGCGCTCGATGGCGACGAGTTGCAGGCATCGGCGCTGCTGTTCCCGGCCGCGACGGCGAGGAGCACACCGGAGTTGGCGAGGTTGGTCGCGGCGGTGTTCACGGTCGCCGAATAGCTGCCGCCGAGCGACATGTTGGCCACCGCGGGCTTGATCGCGTTGGTGCGAACCCAGTCCATCCCGGCGATGACTCCGGAGTTGGATCCCGAGCCGTTGCAGTCGAGCACGCGCACCGCGCGGAGATAGACGTTCTTCGCGACGCCGTAGCTCGCCGAACCAACGGTGCCGGCCACGTGCGTGCCGTGGCCGTTGCAATCCTGGCCATTTCCGCCCAGCGCATCGTACACCGCGCTCGCACGGCCGCCGAACTGCGGGTGGTTCGTCTGGATGCCGGTGTCGATGATGTACGCGCGCACCCCGGTGCCCTGGGAGCTGTACGTGTACGTGCCCGACAGGGGAAGCGCGCGCTGGTCGATCCGGTCGATCCCCCACGTCGCGCCGGATTGCGTGGTCGAGATCTGCATCTCCTGATCGGGCTCGACGTACGCGACGCCGGGGTCGCGCGCGAGCGCCGCGGCGGCGGCGGGGCTCATCTCGGCGGCGAAGCCCAGGAATACGGAAGTGTACTCGAACTTCACGTTGGCACCGACCTTCAGCGCGTACCGGGCGACCGCGGTGTGGACATCGCTCGGCATCTCGCGCAGAACGACGATGTACCGGTCGGGGATCACCTTCCCTTGCACCGAGGCGACTACCCCGGTGATCGGCAGCTGCGGCGTCGGGCTCGTCGCGTCCTGGCAGGCGGCCATCGCAACGACGATCGCGGCGAGCGTTCCCAGTCTCTTCACGGCTTCCTCCTCGAATGGAATCACATCCTGCTGGCGTGGACCACCGCCTGCCGCGTCGCAGGGCTTCCCGCGTCCAGCGAGCGCGGGGCGAAGCATTGACGCACCGTGGAGCGCGCGCGGGCGCGCCTGCCTAACGGTGATGTTGTTCCCTCGTGGGCATGGAGCCGCGAACGCATCGGCGCGGCGAGGGGCTAGTGTACCGGCCGAGTCCCGATCGCGCAAGAGCCGCGCGTCTGGCCTAACGCGCGCCCGAGCGGCCGAGGCCGTCGGACGCCGACGGAGATTAGCGCGCTCTCACGCGCGCTCGTCGTCGCGCGTCAGACGCCGCGTCTGCCGCTCTCCCTCGACGCGCCGCCACTCGGCGATGCGCTTGTGGTCGCCGGAGAGCAGCACGTCGGGGACGCGCAGCCCCCGGTACTCGGGCGGTCGCGTGTAGCTCGGCGCGCTCAGGCCGCCCTCGAAGAAGGAGTCGGTGCGCGCGCTGTCGAAGTCGGACATCGCTCCCGGCAGCAGGCGCACGGTCGCGTCGACGATCGCCAGCGCCGCCGGCTCTCCCCCGCTGAGCACGAAATCGCCGAGCGAGATCTCCTCGGTCGCGAGCGCGTCCGCGACACGCTGGTCGACGTCCTTGTAGTGGCCGCAGAGCAGCGTCAGCTCCTCGCCCGCGGCGAACCGCGTCGCGTCGGCATGGGTGAAGCGCCGCCCTCGCGCCGAGACGAGCACGATCGGCGCGCGCGCGCCAAGGTGCTCCACGGCCTCGAAGAATGGCGCGGGCTTCATCACCATCCCCGGGCCGCCACCGTATGGATAGTCGTCGACGGTGCGATGGCGATCGTGGGTGAAGTCGCGCAGGTCGGCGACGCGATACACCACGCTCCCCGCGGCCGCGGCGCGCGCGGGGATGCTCAGCGAGAGCGGTCCGGCGAAGAAATCCGGAAAGATCGTGACGATGTTGACGCGGAGCACGAGCGTGTCAGTCGAGCAGCCCGTCGGGAAGGCTCACGACGACCACACGCCCCTCGCGGTCGACGCCGACGACGGTGCGCTCGTCGTAGGGGATCATGACGCTCGCGCGCTTCGACTCGCCCTCGGCCTGCCGCGCGACGTCCATCACCAGTCCCTGGGGGAGCTCGTAGACCGTGCCGACGGTGCCCACCACTTCCCCGCCCTCGAGCTCGACGCGCATCCCGGGAAGATCGTGGATATAGATCTCGTCGTCACCGGGCGCGGGGAGCTCGTTCTCGGGGAGCAGGAAGTAGCGATCCCGCCACCGCTCCGCGGCCGTGCGGTCGGGGATGATGCCCAACGAGACGATGAACCCTTCCTTGAAGGGGCGCGCCGACTCGATCTCGACCGGCGGGACCTTCGGGTCGACGCGGCCCGCCGCGTCGCCCACGAAAAGACGACGGCCGGACGCGAAGATCGCGTCCGGCGCGTCGGTGATCGCCTCGACGACGAGCTCGCCGCGGATGCCGTGTGCCTTCCGCACCCGGCCGACGATGACGTGGACCGCGGCGTCGCTCATCGTGCGTACGGCGAGGCTACTCGCCCTGCTCGGCGACGGGGACGGCGCGCGCCTGCAGCTTCCGGCCGAGGCGAGCCTCGTGCCGGCGCTTGAGCATCCCGGCCTTGCGGATGATCGAGCGGACGGTGTCGGTGGGCTGGGCGCCGACGTCGAGCCAGTGCTCGATGCGCTCTTCCTTCAGCGTGACCGCGTTCTCCGCCTGGCGGGGAGCGTACGTGCCGACGATCTCGATGAAGCGGCCGTCGCGCGGGCTGGTGCTGTCGGCGACGACGATGCGGTACATGGGGGCCTTCTTCCGGCCGATACGACGGAGGCGAATCTTGACCATCTTGTTCTCCCGTTAGGCAGAGTTCTCTCTGTACTGCGCCGGGCTCCTCGCGCGCGCGGTATCTCCGCGCCGCACCCGGGACTGCGGGGGCCAGGGTCCAGGCGTGAGGAACGGCGTTGACCGCGGTTCCTTCCGCCTGGCACCTGGCTCCTAGAAGCGCGGGAAGCCCATACGTCCCCCCGACGCCGCCTTCTTCATCATCTTCTGCATGTCGCGGAACTGATCGAGCAGGCGATTGACCTCGTTGACCGGCCGGCCGCAGCCCTTCGCGATGCGCGCCCGGCGCGAGCCGTTGATGATGCCCGGGGACTTGCGCTCCTGGGGCGTCATCGAGAGGACGATCGCCTCGAGGTGCTTCATGCGCTTCGGGTCGGCCTGCTTCGCCTGCTTGAGCATCTTCGAGTTGACGCCGGGGAGCATCTTCAGCACTCCCTCGAGCGGCCCGAGCTTCTCGATCTGCTTCATCGCGACGAGGAAGTCGCCGAGGTCCATGCCTTCCTTGCGGACCTTCTTCTCGAGCCTCTTCGCCTCGTCCGCATCGAAGGTCGCCTGCGCCTTCTCGACGAGCGAGAGCACGTCCCCCTGCTGGAGGATGCGCCCGGCCATGCGCTCGGGGTGGAACTCCTCGAGCGCGTCGGGCTTCTCGCCGACGCCGACGTACTTGATCGGCTTCTTCGTGACGCCGTAGATGGAGAGCGCCGCGCCGCCCCGCGCGTCGCCGTCCATTTTCGTGAGCACGACGCCGGTCACGCCGAGCGCGGAATCGAAGCCCTGCGCGACGCGCACCGCGTCCTGTCCCGTCATCCCGTCGGCGACGAGGAGAACCTCGTCCGGGTGGACGGCCCCCTTCAGGCGGACGAGCTCCTTCATCATCTCGTCGTCGATCTGCAGGCGGCCGGCGGTGTCGACGATGACGACGCGATCGCGCTCGCGCTTGGCCTGGTCGATGCCGGCGCGCGCGATCTTCACCACGTCGGTGGTCGAGCGATCGGCGAACACCGGCACCTCGAGCTGCCTGCCGAGGGTCTCGAGCTGATCGATCGCGGCGGGGCGATAGACGTCCGCGGCGACGAGCCGCGTCGCGCGCCCCTCGCCCTTCAGCCGGCGGGCGAGCTTGGCCGCGCTCGTCGTCTTCCCCGAGCCCTGGAGCCCGACCATCATCACGACCGTCGGCGGGATCGAGCTGAGCTTCAGCCCCTCGCGCCGCTCGCCGAGCATCGCCGTGAGCTCGTCGTGCACGATCTTGACGAGCTGCTGGGCCGGTGAGACGGTGCGGAGCTGCGAGACGCCGACCGCCTTCTTTTCGACGCGCTCGAGAAACTCGCGCGTGAGCTGGAAGTTGACGTCGGCCTCGAGCAGGACGCGCCGCACCTCGCGCAGCCCGTCCTTGATGTCGGCCTCGGTGAGGACACCGCGGCCGCGGAGGCGCGCGAAGGTCGCCTCGAGTTTTTCGCTCAGCTCGTCGAACATAGCCCTTAAACGTAGCCGCGATTAGACTTCCGTTCAAGGCGCGCGTCGCGAGCGGGCACAGCCTGGTTACTCCGGGCCCGCGGCGTGCGTCAAAGACGCTCCCCGCCCTCTTGGCGTCAGCCACCTCGAGCACCGACGCACCGCTCCATGGCAAAAGCCCAACGCAAGGAAGAAATCCTCAAGTCCGAGCTCCCGCCGACGCTGCCGCTGATGGCGCTTCGGTCGACGATCGTCTATCCGCTCGGCACCATCGCCGTGCAGATGGGGGCGCCGGAGAACCTGTCCCTCCTCCGCGACCACGAGGAGCCGGGTCTCGTCGTCGCGCTGGTCGTCGCGACGGGCGATCATGACGAGCCCGTCGACACGAAGCGGTTCATCGGTCGCGTCGGAGTCGCGGCGCGCGTGCACGAGCGGATCAACCTTCCCGGGGACACGGTGCAGATCACCCTCCAGGGGCTGCGCCGCATCGTCGTCGACGACATCGAGCAGGACAACCCCTATCCGATCGCCGTGATCCGTCCGGCGAAGGAGACGTCCGCGGACGCGAACGAGGTGGACGACCTCGTCTCGCGGATCGTCGCCGCGGCGGAGACGCTCGCCGATCTCGTCGACCGCATCCCCGACGAGGTGCCGGCGATCCTGAAGATGAACATCTCGGATCCCGGGCGCTTCGCCGATCTCGCGGCGACGAACATGAACTTCCGCATCTCGGACAAGGACGAGGTGCTGCAGCGGCTCGACGTCGGCCAGCGGCTTCGCTTCATCCTCAACCGCCTGGAGCGCGAAGTTGCGCGCGCGCGCGTGATGGAGGACGTCAAGCGCCAGACCGAGATCAAGATCGAGCAGCACCAGCGCGAGTTCTACCTGCGCCAGCAGCTGCGGGCGATCCAGGCGGAGCTCGGCGAGACCGATCCGGGCGACAAGGAAGCGTCGGAGATCCTGCGGAAGATCGAGGAGGCGAAGCTCCCCGAGAAGGTGCTCGCGGAGGCGAAGCGGGAGACGGAGCGCATGCGGATGCTCTCCCCCGCGTCGAGCGAGTACCAGGTGATCCGCACGTATCTCGACTGGATCCTCGCCCTGCCCTGGCACAAGCGCTCGGGGGACGACGACATCTCGCTGGCGAAGGTGCAGGAGGCGCTGGACTCGCGGCACTACGGGCTGGGCGAGGCGAAGGAGCGGATCATCGAGTTCCTCGCCGTGCGCAAACTGCGCGGCGGCGATCCGCACGGACCGATCCTCTGCTTCGTCGGACCGCCGGGCACCGGCAAGACCTCGCTGGGCGAGGCGATCGCGACGTCGATCGGGCGCGAGTTCTATCGCATCTCGGTGGGCGGCGTCCGCGACGAGGCGGAGATCCGCGGCCACCGGCGCACGTACGTCGGCGCGATGCCGGGACTGCTCGTGCAGGCGTTGCGGCGGGTAGGCGTGAAGGACCCGGTGTTCATGATCGACGAGATCGACAAGATGTCGCACGGCGGCCCTTCGGGCGATCCGACGGCAGCGATGCTCGAGGTGCTCGACCCGTCGCAGAACGACGAGTTCGTCGATCACTACCTGAACCTGCCGGTCGACCTCTCGGGCGTGCTCTTCATCTGCACGGCGAACAACCTGTTCGACATCCCGGCGCCGCTGCGCGACCGCATGGAGGTCATCCGGATCGCCGGCTACACGATCGAGGAGAAGGTCGAGATCGCGTGGCGCTACCTGCTCCCGCGACTGCTCGAGGAGCACGGCATCACCGACAAGGACATCCAGTTCACCGACGAATCGCTCGGCTACATCTCGAGCCGCTACTCGCGCGAGGCGGGACTCCGCAACTTCGAGCGGAACCTCGCGGCGATCATGCGCAAGCGGGCGCGCAAGAAGGCGGACGGCGAGGAAGGCGCGTGGGTGATCGACATCGACAAGGTGAGCGAGGTGCTCGGCGTGCCGCGCTACCAGGTCGAAGAGGCGGAGAAGGAGCCGGAGATCGGCGTCGTCACCGGCCTCGCGTGGACCGCGACCGGCGGCGAGCTGATGACCATCGAGTCGCTGCGCATGCCGGGCAGCGGGCGCCTGACGGTGACCGGCCAGCTCGGCGACGTGATGCGCGAGTCGGTGGACGCGGCGCTGAGCTATGTGCGCTCGCGCGCCGCGCAGCTCGGCATCGACGACAAGGAGTTCCGGGAGAGCGACATCCACATCCATCTCCCCGCCGGCGCGATTCCGAAGGACGGGCCGAGCGCGGGGATCACGCTGACGCTCGCGATCGCCAGCGTGCTCAGTCGCCGTCCGGTGCGCCGCGACCTGGCGATGACCGGCGAGGTGACGCTGCGCGGGCGCGTGCTCGAGATCGGCGGCGTGAAGGAGAAGGTGCTCGCCGCCTATCGCGCGGGCATCCGCGAGCTCATCATGCCGAAGGCGAACGAGAAGGACCTGCGCGACGTGCCGGACGAGGTTCGCCAGCACGTGCGCTTCATGTTCGTCGAGAAGATGGACGAGGTGCTGCGGATCGCGCTGCTGCCGCACCCGGAGGGCGGGCTGGCCGACGTCGCGGTGCCGGGGACCGGAAGCGAGGCGGTGACGGCGCCGTTAGGCGACGCCGCCGGGAACGGGGCGCGCGAGGTTCACATCGAGCGCCCGGAGCCCGTCAAGGCTGGCGAAGCCTGACCGCGGACAGGTCGACGATGTCGCGCGGCGAACCCGCGGGCACGTCGACGTAGAGCACCCAGGTACGGCCGCCCATCTCGCCGCCGGTGACGCGAACGACTCGCGCGCCGGCGGCGAACTCGCTTCCACCGGGGATCGACGTCTCCCGCGGCCCGCCGAAGCGGCGCTTGATTCCCTGCTTGACGACGTCGCCGAACTCGCCGGCGTCGAGCGGCGTGTCCCAGACCGTGAGCCAGACGATCCCGTCCCCGCGGGAGTCGTGCACGACCATGTACCGGTCGCCGTCCCATCCCGCGGCGCCGCGGATCGCCGCCGCCTGATCGCGGAAGTGCTCGTACAGGAACAGGCGCGCCCCGAACTCGCCGAGCACGTCGTCGTGCACGCGCGTCGCGCCGCGCGGCGCGGGGAGCGTCACCGCGGTCGGCGCGTCCGGCGGGTTCGACTCGAACGCCGCGGGGAACATCACCTGCTCCGTCGACTCGGGAAAGCGCGCGAGAGGCGACGCGGTCGAGTCGCGCTGGAGGGCTCTGCGCACGAACTCCGCGCCGCTCAGATACGGAAAGAGCAGCGTCTCCTGGACGTATAGCGGGGCGGCGGAGAACTTCGGAAGCTGCGCCTGCTGCTGTCGAAGCGCCTGGCGGATCCCCGCCCAGCCGCCGAGCCGATCGGGATCGAAGGTGCCCCCGGTGGAGATCTGGAGCTGCTCGTACGTCGCGTGGCCCTCGATGAGCGCCGCCGCGGCGAGCTTGCGGTCGGAGTCGTCGTCGTTGGCGTTCTGGATCGAGTCCAGGTTGACGTACTGATCCTGCAGCGCGTGCACCAGCTCGTGCGTCACCGTGACGTTGACGAGGTCCTGATTCGCGCCCTTCACGACGTAGAGTACCTTCGGCTTCGGATCGTAGTAGCCGACGATCTGCTCGGTGAGGAGATCGAGCATGAAGGGCCGCAGGTGCATCGTGTCGGGGATCAGCCCGAGCAGCTGCAGCGCCTTCTCTTCCCCGGCCATCTGCGCCGCGGGCGCCTGCTGGTCGAACTGCTTCTCGAGGAAGGCGCGAACCTGCTCCTTGCTCCGCTCCTCGACCTTCGGCGGCGTCTTGAACTTCAGCTTCGTCACCGCCTCGATGCGCGGGATCGCGTCGGCGACCTCACGCGCGTAAGGCCCATTCCCCGCGCCGGCGTCGCGGCCGCGGCAGGCGACCGTCGTGGCGATCGCGGCGAGCGTGAGGCAGGCGAGCGTCGTGCGGAGCATCGGGTTTTTCGGGACGGAGAGTTCAGGCGCGGGCGAGATACTCGAGGTACAGGTCGATCAGGCGTCGACCGTAGAGAAGCGTAACGAGCGCCGCGGGCGCAAGGAACACCCCGAAGGGAACCTGCGGCATCTCGCGCTTCCGCAGCTTCGCGAGCGGCATCACGATCACGATGAACGCGACGGCGCCGAGCGTCGCGCCGACGAAGACGGTGAGCAGCGAGAGCTCGGGACCGATCGCTGCGCCGATGAATGCCATGAGCGTGACGTCGCCGAATCCCATCGCCTCGCGCTTCAGCGCGGCCTCGCCGAGCCAGCCGACGATGGCGATCGCCCCCGCTCCGGTGCACGCGCCAAGGATGGCGGCGAAGGGACCGACGAATGGATACTGCGCGTCGACGAAGAGCCCGACGAACGACGCCACGAGGAGAAAGAGCAGGCCCGTGACGGTGAACCCGTCGGGTATGGTGTACGTGCGCAGATCGGTGACCGCGACTCCGAGCAGGAGCGTCGCGAAGACGGCGACGCGCAGCCCGAGGAACGTCGCGCCGAACCAGTACGCGCTCGCCAGCCAGATGAGCGCCGTCGTGAGCTCGACCGCTGGATAGAGCGGTGAGATCGGGAGCGAGCATCCGCGGCAGCGGCCGCGCAGCACGAGCCAGCTGACGACCGGGACGTTGTCGTACCAGGCGATGCCGCGCTCGCAGCGCGGGCAGCGGGAGCGCGGCCGGACGACGGAGAGCTTCTCCGGCCAGCGCGTGATGCAGACGTTCAGGAACGAGCCGACGGAGGCGCCGATGAAGGTCGCGTACGCGAGGACGAAGCCGCGCATCAGGATCGGAGAGCGAAGAGAAGGATGCCCGTCGCCACGGCCACGTTCAGCGACTCGACCGTGTCGGCGATGGGAAGGGCGACGAGCGCGCGAGCCCGCGAGCGCGTCGCTTCGGTGAGCCCACTCCCTTCATTCCCGACGGCGAGCGCGAGGCGCGCCGGCCGCGCGCGCGCGCCGACCGGCGCGCCTCGCGCATCCGCTGCCCAGAGCTCCGTCCCCGTCGAGTCGAGGAACGCCGCGAGCTGGTCGGCGGTACAATGGAAGGCGGGATGATTGAAGTGTGCACCCATCCCGCTACGGACGACCTTGGCGTTCCAGAGGTCAACAGTGCCCGGGAGCGCGACCGTCGCCGAGGCGCCGAGCGCGGCCGCTGTTCTGACGATGGTTCCGACGTTTCCCGGGTCCTGCACGGCGTCGAGCACCAGCAGTGTGAGCGGAGACACGTGGTCGAAGGCGGCCAGCGACCGATCGGGAATCTCGGCGACCGCGAGCACCCCCTGCGGTGACTCGGTCTCCGCGGCCGAGGCGAACTCCTGCTCCGAAAGGGCGACCTGCTCGACATCGGATCGAGCGGCGAGGCTCTCGAGCAGGACGGAGCCGCGGGGCGCCGCGGCGAGCTGCGGCGCGGTGAGCACCCCGCGCACGCGGACGTTCGAGCGAAGCAGCTCCTCGACGCTTCGCACGCCTTCGGCGACGAAGAGGCGCGCGCGCGCGCGCGCCTTCCTGCGACGGGGGTCCCGCGCTAAGGTGAGGAGCTTCAAGGTTTTAGGATCGTCGGGTATGGAATGGCTCTTGCCATGACGTCACTCGCTCTCACACCGTCAGGAGAACGCATGCGACGCAACGGATTTGCCGGGCTCGCGCTGGCCTTCACACTCGCCGGCTGCGCGATCTCGCAGCAGCAGGAAGTGCAGATGGGGCAGCAATATGCCCAGGAGATCAACGCTCAGCTACCGCTCGTCCAGGATGCGGAGCTGAACCGCTACATCAACGTGCTCGGCGACTCGATCTCGAAGCTCGCCGATTCGCGGAACCTCGACTGGCACTTCTACATCGTGGACAGCCCGGAGGTGAACGCCTTCGCCGTGCCGGGCGGCTACATCTACGTCAATCGCGGGCTCATCGAGCGCACCGATCGGATGGACGAGCTGGCGGGCGCGATGGGCCACGAGATCGGCCACGTCGTGAAGCGACACTCGGTGAAGCAGATGGAGAAGCAGAACGCCGCGAGCCTTGGCGTGAACGTCGCCTGCGTGCTGACGAGCGTCTGCAACAGCCAGGCGGCAGCCGCGGCGATCAACATCGGCGGCGCGGCGGTGTTCGCGAAGTTCAGCCGCGAGGACGAAGCGGAGGCCGATCAGGAAAGGATCAAGAACGTCGTGCGCGCGGGGATCAGCCCGGAGGGGATGCCGAGCCTCTTCCAGAAGCTTCTGGACGAGCGGCGCACCAAGCCGGACGCCGTGTCGGGCTGGTTCGCGTCGCACCCGATGGAGGAGGACCGCATCCAGGCGACGCAGGCGACGATCAACACCTATGATCCGGCCCTCCTCCGGTCGCTGACGAAGGACACGCAGCTCTACCATCAGTTCGTGGCGCGCCTGAAGTCGCTGCCCCCGTCGCCGACACAGGCGAACCGTAACTGAACTGCCGGGAGTACGGGAGTACGGGAGTACGGGAGTACGGGAGTACGGGAGTACGGGAGTACGGGAGTACGGGAGTACGGGAGTAGGGGAGTACGGGGCCGGGCGGAAGGAACTGCGGTAAACGCCGTTCCTTCCGCCCGGCCCTGACCCCTTCTTCGCTACGCGCGCACCGCCGCCCTCGCCGCGGCGAGCTGCTCGGCGACCGCTCGCGGGCCGGTGCCGCAGTCGACCTCGCGGCGGGCGACGGAGCGGCGAGGATCGAGCGCTTCCCGCGCGTCGTCGCCGAGCGCGGGGTGCGCGTCACGATAGGCGGAGGCGGGGAGGCCGCTGAGGGGAACCTCCTGCTCCTCCGCGCGGCGCGCGAGGCTGCCGACGACGGCGTGCGCCTCGCGGAAAGTCGCGCCATGCTCGACGAGGAAGTCGGCGAGGTCGGTGGCCATCATCGACGGGTCGACGGCCGCCGACATGCGGCTGCCCTGGAATCGCAGGTCGCGCACCGTGCCGGCGACGGCCGGGATCACGAGCAGCGCCGCGTCGACCGCGCCGAAGAGGATCGCCTTGTCCTCCTGCAGATCCTTGTTGTAGCCGGACGGCAGCCCCTTGAGGAGCGCGAGCATGCTCGTCAGCTCCCCGAGCCGGCGCGCCGCCGCGGCACGCGCGAGCTCGAGCGCATCGGGATTGCGCTTCTGCGGCATCATGCTCGAGCCGCTGGAGAAGGCGTCGCCGAAGCGGACGAAGCCGAACTCGCTGGTACCGAAGACGATGAGGTCCTCCGCCATGCGCGAGATGTGCGTGGCGTTGAGCGTGAGCGCGAAGAGCAGCTCGGCCACGAAGTCGCGATCGCTCACCGCGTCGATGCTGTTGCGGGCGCGATCGGAGAAGCCGAGGGTGCCCTGGAGGAGCGCGCGCGAGACCGGGAAGCCGGAGCCGGCGAGCGCGCCGCTGCCTAACGGAAGGACGCTCGCGCCGGCGAGCGCGTTCGACACACGCGTGCGATCGCGCTGGAGCGGCCAGAAGTGCGCGAGGAGCCAGTGCGCGACGCTCACGGGCTGCGCACGCTGCATGTGCGTGTAGCCGGGCATGAGCGTGCTGACGTTCGACTCCGCGCGCTCGAGCAGCGCATGCTGCAGATCGCGGATCGCGGCGTCGACGCGCTTGCAGGCGTCCATCGCCCACAGGCGCGTCGCGGTCGCCACCTGGTCGTTGCGGCTCCGCCCCGTGTGGAGCTTGGAGGCGACGTCGCCGACCTCGGAGTGGAGCAGCCGGTCGATGAGCGTGTGGACGTCCTCGTCGGACGGCAGGGCTGTCACGCCGTCGGCGAGCCGCCGCCCGACGGCGTCCAGTCCGGCGACGATACGATCGCTCTCGTCGAGGGTGAGGACGCCGGCATGCCAGAGGGCGATCGCCCACGCCTTCGAGCCCTGGATGTCGAAGGGCCAGAGGCGCGCGTCGACGGCGAGCGAGTTGTTGAGCGCCTCGAACTCGCGCGACGCGCTCCCCGCGAAGCGGCCGCCCCACAGCTTGTGCGCGCGCTCGTCGGCGGC
>JABFXC010000217.1 GCA_013361935.1 Gemmatimonadaceae bacterium | reverse complement strand
AGGACGCGCGCGCCGGCGATCGGGCACGCGCTCGCGGCGTCCGGGGCGGAGGCGCTGGTGGCGATCGGCTCGCGCTCGCCGCCGCGCGCGCCGGTGTCGGCGACAGGGAGCCAGCGCTGCGCCTCCTCGACGTAGGCCGCGGTCGACGTTCCGCTCAGACGCCGCAGCTTCTCGTCCTCGCCCGCGGCGCCGAGCTGCTCCTCGCCGACGGGCGCGGCGCCGAGGGGGATCGCGACGGTGAACACGGTGCCGACGCCCGGCGTGCTCGCGACGTCGATCGTCCCGTGGTGCAGGCGCACGAGCTCCTGCACGAGGGCAAGGCCGATCCCCGTCCCCTCGTGCGTCCGCGAGCGCGCGTTAGGCACGCGGTGGAAGCGCTCGAAGATGTGCGGGAGCTGCTCGGGGGGGATGCCGACGCCCGTGTCGCGCACCTCGAGCACGGCGCAGCCGTCGCGCTCGAGCACCACGACGGTGACCTCGCCCTCGAAGGTGTGCTTGAACGCGTTGGAGAGCAGGTTGAGGACGATCTTCTCCCACATCTCCCGGTCGACGTGGACGCGCGCGCTCGTGCGCGACTCGACCGCGAGCCGCAGCCCGGCGCGCTCCATCGCCGACCGGAAGCTCGACGCGAGCTCCGCGGTGTAGGCGGCGAGGTCGGTCGACTCGTAGCGCGCGGTGACCCGGCCGGCCTCGATGCGCGAGAAGTCGAGCAGGGTGTTGACGAGGCGGAGCAGGCGGAGGCCGTTGCGGTGGACGATCTCCATCCGCGCGCGGTTCGCCGGCCGCGTCTCGGGGTCGCCTAACGCGTCCTCGGCGGGCCCGAGGAGCAGGGTGAGCGGGGTGCGGAACTCGTGGCTGACGTTGGAGAAGAACTGGGTCTTCGCGCGATCGAGGTCGGCGAGCTCCTCGGCGCGGCGGCGCTCCTGCTCGTACGCGCGCGCGTTGGCGAGGCTCGCGCCGATCTGGCCGGCGATCAGGTCGAGGAAGCCGCGATACTCGAAGTCGAAGCGACGGAAGGGGTTCAGCGCCGCGACGAGGAACCCCGCGGGCCGCTCGTCGCCGCGCCGGTCGATGGGGACGAGCACCGCGCGCTGCGGGGGCGCCCACCAGTCGCCCTGCGGGAGCGGCTCGCCGGGGAAGCGCGAGGCGAGGTCCTCGACGACGAGGGGATCGTGCTGGCGAAGGAGATCGGCGACCGGCCACACCGCGCTGTCGCGGTCGAGTTGCCGCGGCGCGACGGGGGAGCCGGGTGTTGCCCCGCTCGCGCAGCCGAGGCGGATGCTGCCGTCCGCGTCGAACAGGTAGACGAGGGAGAAGGGCAGATCGTGTCGGCTGCGCTCGAGGGCGGCCGCGGTGGCGCGGAGCGCTTCGCCCTCGCGCGTCGCCGAGGCGAGCTCGGCGCCGAGCTCGCGGAGGGAAGCGAGCCGTCGCTCGCCGATCACCCGCTCGGTATCCTCGCTGACGACGCAGAGCATCCCGGCGACGACGCCGTCGTCGTCGGAGAGGGGGCTGTACGAGAAGGTGTGGTACGTCTCCTCGAGGTAGCCGCTGCGCTCGATGAAGAGCAGCAGCGCCTCGTCCCAGGTGGCGACGCCGGTGCCCATCACGCCCTCGATGCGCGGGCCGATGTCCTTCCAGATCTCGGCCCAGACGGTGCTCGACGGCCGGCCGAGGGCCCACGGATGCTTCGCGCCGAGGGTCATCCGCGCGTACGCGTCGTTGTAGAGCATTGTCAGCCCTGCCCCCCACGACATCCACATCGCGAAGCGCGAGGTGAGCATCGTGCGCACCGTCGTCCGCAGCGACTGCGGCCATCCGGCCGGCGCGCCTAACGGCGTCGCCGCCCAGTCGATGGCGCGGCAGAGCTCCCCGACCTCGCCGCCGCCGGCGAAGACGTCGTCGCGTCGTGGATGGAGCGGCAGCTCCCGGTCGGTGCTTTCGAGACGGGTCATGCGGGCAGCGTCAGATGGCGTCGTCCGAGCAGGCGACGTCAGAACTATGGCTCGTCCGGGCTGAACTCCGACAGCCCCGGTGGTCGCGGGGGAAGTGGCAAGAGTCGTGACAGAGGCGCCGCCACCGTCGGGATCGCGCACTCCCGCCGGATCAGGCGCCGAGCACCGCCTCGACGATCCGATTGCGCATCTCTTCGTCCGGAAATGGTCCGTCGCCGGCGCCGAGGTTGTCGCGCAGGTGGTCGACGTCGCTCGTCGCCGGGATCGCGCAGGTGACGGCGGGATGGGCGATGATGAACTTGAGCAGCAGCTGCGCCCAGCTGGTGCAGGCGAGCTCTCTCGCGAACCCGGGCAGCGGCACGCGCGCGAGCCGCTTCAGCAGCCCGCCCTCGGCGAAGGGTCGATTGACGATGACGGCGACCCCGCGGTCGCGGGCCACGGGGAGCACGCGCTTCTCCGCCTCACGCTCGGCGGCGGAGTAGTTGATCTGGACGAAATCGATGCTCGCGTGCGACTGGAGCAGCTTCGCGACCTTCTCGTGCGCGCTCGCGGTGTAGTGGGTGATCCCGACGTAGCGCACCCGCCCCGCCGCCTTCCACTCGGCGAGCGTCCGCAGGTGCGTCGCGACGTCGACGAGGTTGTGGACCTGCATGAGGTCCACGGTCTCGACGCGGAGCTTCCGCATGGAGCTCTCCATCTCGGCGATGCCCTTCGTGCGGCCGGTGGTCCAGACCTTGGTCGCCACGAAGAGCTTCTCGCGCAGCCCCGCGGCGGCCGCGAGGTCGCCGACGACTTCCTCGGCGGACCCGTACATGGGAGAGGAATCGACGAGCTTCCCGCCGAGGGACGCGAAGGTGGAAAGGACGTCAGCGAGATTCTCCCGCGCGTCGCGGTTGGCGCCGATGTCGAAGGTCTGCCAGGTGCCGAGGCCGAGGACCGGGAGCAGTTCGCCGGTGGAGGGAACGGGACGAGTGAGCATGCGGGGCCCTCGCGCATGGGGTGTGCCGGGGGGCGGAAGCTTCGAAACTGCGGGGCGGGTACCGTTGGAAAGGGCGGGGCGGGGGGCGGAATACTGCGGGGCGGAAAGAGACAGAGCGAAAGTTTCGGTGCGAGAAGCCACCTGTTCGGAACAGAGGCCGACTGCGGCGCCCGCGGCGCCGCGCGTCGGCCTCAGTCCATATAGGTCCTTTCCCGCCCCCCGCTCCCCGCGCCGCGGTATTACGCTCCCCGCGCCGCCGTGTCCAAGGTACCCGCCCCGTGGTCTCACCGAACCGCGCGCCGTAGTTTCTCCCAATGCGCCGACTCGCCCGCAATCTCACCTTCCAGGTCCTCGTCGCCGTCGCGCTCGGCGTGCTGCTCGGCGCGCTCTTTCCCGCGGTCGGGAAGGCGATGAAGCCGGTGGGGGACACCTTCATCAACCTGGTGAAGATGATCATCGCGCCGATCATCTTCCTCACGATCGTGCTTGGCATCGCCAACATGCACGACATCAGGAAGGTCGGGCGCGTCGGCGGGAAGGCGTTTCTGTACTTCGAGGTGGTGACGACGCTCGCGCTCGCGGTCGGGCTGCTCGTCGTCAACCTGACGAAGCCCGGCGCTGGGATCGACGTCAGCGTGCTCGCGAAGGGCGACGTCTCGCAGTACACGACCGCCGGGCAGCATCTGAGCTTCGTCGACTTCGTGACGCACATCGTGCCGACGAGCATCGTCGGCGCGTTCGCGCAAGGCGACATCCTGCAGATCGTCTTCTTCTCGCTGCTCTTCGGCGTCGCGCTCTCGCGGCTCGGCGAGCACGGGCGCGGACTCACCGTCGGGCTGGAGAAGCTCTCCGAGGTGTTCTTCCGCATCACCTCGATGGTGATGCGCGTCGCGCCCCTTGGCGCGTTCGGGGCGATGGCGTACACCATCGGCAACTTCGGGCTGCGCGCGCTGCTCCCGCTCGCGCACCTGATGGGCGGCGTCTACCTGACGATGGCGCTCTTCATCTTCGTGGTGCTGAACGCGATCGCCCGGTTCAACGGCTTCAGCCTCTGGCGGCTGCTGAAGTACATCCGCGCCGAGATCCTCATCGTGCTCGGGACGTCGAGCTCGGAGGCGGCGCTGCCGAGCATGCTCGCGCGGATGGAGAACTACGGCTGCGACCGAACCGTGGTGGGGCTCGTGATCCCCGCCGGGTACTCGTTCAACCTCGACGGGACCTCGATCTACCTGTCGATGGCGACGATCTTCATCGCGCAGGCCTTCGGGATCCACCTGCCGCTCGGCCAGCAGCTGGCGGTGCTCGCGGTGCTGATGGTGACGTCCAAGGGCGCGGCGGGGGTGACGGGCTCCGGGTTCATCGTCCTCGCCAGCACGCTCTCGGCGATGCACACGGTGCCGGTGGAAGGGATCGCGCTGGTGCTCGGCGTCGACCGCTTCATGAGCGAGGCACGGGCGATCACGAACCTCATCGGCAACGCGGTGGCGACGGTGGTGATCGCGAAGAGCGAGCGCGCGTTCGACGCGGAGAAGAACGCGATCGCGCTCGCGGCGCCGACGGGCTCGATCGAGCTCGTGCCGGAGCTGCCGCGATCCAGCGCCGCCTGATGTCGAGGTGGCGACTCGGGTCCGCGCTCTGCCGCTGACAACCTCTGTTGCAACACGAAGTGCACGAAGGTCCACGAAGGCCGCTTCAACGCAGTCCTTCGTGATTCTTCGTGTGCTTCGTGTCTCGATTGGAGAAGCAATGGTCGGCTCGTCGAGCTGACGCGCTCTCTCGCGCGTTTCTGCCGTCCTCCTCGGCGGGGCCGGATCGTTCGCTCGGCAACTGCCACAGCTGGGGGGAGAAGACGGCTTCAGCAGGGAGAATACTGCCTCAACTACAGAGACTACCGCTTGACGAGAGTGTCGTTTTCTCCACGGGTAGGTAGTGTTCTCCGCAGCTAACGCTTCTTTCTCCCCCTTGCTGTTCGCAACGGCAAAACGCCGGCTCGTTGCGGTGAGGAGCTTTCCCCCCGCATGGAGCGATCCGATGCTACCACTACCGAGCCGCGGACTCGAGCGAAACCCGGCAAACCGTCGCGCCGTCTGGGGTGTCTGACCAACGTCGGTCATCGACTCGCGACAGCCCTCCGAAGCCAGCCTCCATGCGCCACTCCATTCGCGCACTCTGCGCGCTCGCATTCCTCTGCACCGCGGCGCCCCTCGCCGCCCAGAACAGCGCCGCCGACGTCATCCGCGGGCGGGTCACCGACGACTCGGCGCGGGTGATCGCCGGGGCGACGGTGATCGTCACCCGCGGCCCCGACCGGCTCGTCCAGCAGACGACCACCGATTCGGGGGGGCGGTACTCGATCCGCTTCGAGCCGGGAACGGGGGACTATCTCGTCTACGTCTCCGCGTTAGGCAGGCGAAGCGCGCGGCGGCGGGTGCAGCGGCAGGGCACGGAGACCGAGCTCGTCGCCGACTTCCAGCTCGCGCCGGACGCGACCAAGCTCGCCGAGGTGAAGGTGACGGCGAAGAAGCCCGAGCGGGCGAGGAACGACGTGTCGCCCTTCAACCAGGAGCCGGGGTCCGCGGAGAGCTATCAGGAGGGAGTGTCCGGGCAGCTCCCGCCGAGCGCGGCGGGGAGCCTGTCGGGCACCGCGTCGACCATCGCCGGGGTGACGATGACGCCTAACGGCCCGTCGATCCTCGGCTCCGGCGCGGAGTCGAACCTGACGACGCTGAACGGGATGGGGATGGCCGCGTCGTCGATCCCGCGCGCGGCGAAGACGGAGACGCGCGTCACCGGCGCGACCTTCGACGCGACGCGCGGCGGCTTCGCCGGGGCGAACGTCGACGTCCGGCTCTCGCCGGGCGACCGGATGTACCAGAACCGCACCGCGCAGCTCACCTTCGATCCCCGCGCGCTGCAGTACACCGACGCGGTCGGCCGGAGCGCGGGGGTTCCCGTCGGCGGCTTCCGCGGAAGCATCGGCGGCGACGGGGAGCTCATCCGCCAGGCGCTCACCTACAACGTCGCGCTCGACGTCGCCCGGTCCATCAGCAGTCCGGCGACGCTCGTCGACGCGGACCAGGCGACGCTGCTGCGCGCGGGGATCTCCCCGGATTCCGTGGCGCGGCTGCGCGCGGTCGCCGGACCGTTAGGCCTGCTCTCCACCTCCGGGGTGCCGCTCGACCGGACGCGCGACCAGGTCACCTGGCTCGGCCGCCTCGACGACACCCGCGACACCCTGCAGACGCGGGCGCTGCTGACGTACGCGGGCGTCACGAAGACGGGCGCGGTCGGCTTCGGGCCGCTCGCCGCGCCGGCGGCCGGCGGCGAGCAGCGCGACAACACGTTAGGCGCGCAGCTCGTGTTCGGCGCGTACGTGGGGCAGGGACGCTACACCCTCAACGAGACGCGCCTCGCGGCGAGTCGGGTCGCGTCGCACACCGCGCCGTATCTGAGCCTCCCCGGCGCATCCGTGCTCGTGCGCTCGCCGGGGATCGACCCGGCGACGGGGCAGGCGACCGACGTCACCGGGGTCGCGTTAGGCGGAGGGCCGATGTTCCGCGACGACAGCCGCTGGACGCTCGAGGGGGCGAACGAGACGTACTGGTACCGGCGCGGCTCTCGCCACCGCTTCCGCACCCAGCTCTGGGGACGCGCCGACGGCGCGGCGCAGAGCGGAATCGCGAACCGCTCCGGCACCTACAGCTTCAACAGCATCGCCGACCTCTCGGCGGGGCAGCCGTCGAGCTTCAGCCGGACGCTCTCGCAGCCCGACCGCAGCGGCAAGGTGTGGAACGGCGCCGCGGCGTTCGCGCACACCTTCGTCCCCTCGCGCTTCTTCAGCGTGATCTACGGCGCGCGCGTCGAGGGCGACGGCTTCCTCGACTCGCCGCCGAAGGACGCGGCGCTGGAGAGCGCGTTGGGCGTGCGCACCGGATATGCCCCCTCGCGCGTGCACGTCAGCCCGCGCGCGGGGTTCAGCTACACGTACAACCGCGACAAGGAGAACGGGAACGGGAGCATGTGGTCGAACAGCGGCCGCTTCTACCGCAACCCGGTCGGGACGCTGCGCGGCGGGATCGGCGAGTTCCGCGACCTGCTGCGCCCCGACGTCCTCTCCGACGCCAGCGCGGTCGGCGGGACGCTCCTCCTCTCCTGCGTCGGCAGCGCGGTGCCCGCGGCGAACTGGTCGCAGTTCGCGTCGGACCCGACCACCATCCCCGAGCAGTGCGCGGGCGGGGGCGGCGCGCTCGCCGAGCGCGCGCCGGCGGTGACGCTGATCTCGCCGAAGTATGACGTCCCGCACAGCTGGCGCGCCTCGCTCGACTGGTCGACGGACATCGGACGCGTGCTGTTCAAGACGGGGGTGCTCGCGTCGTACGATCTCTCGCAGCCGGGGACGGTGGACGCGAACTTCTCCGGCGCGCCGCGCTTCGCGCTCGATCCCGCGGCCGAGGGCGGCCGGACGATGTACGTCTCGCCGAACGCGGTGGACAGCGCGAGCGGCGCCGTCTCGCCCGCGGAGTCGCGCCGCTCGGCGCAGTACAGCCAGGTAGGGATGCGGACGAGCGACCTGCGCGGCTACGGCGGCCAGTTCACGACGACCATCCAGCCCGACGTCTTCAAGTGGCGCATCCCGTTCTACACGGGGCTGACGTACACCCTGCAGTCGAGCCGCCGCCAGTATCGCGGCTTCGACGGCGCGGCGTTCGGCGATCCGCGCACGCGCGAGTGGGCGCCGAACGTCAACGACGCGCGCCACGTCTTCCTCATCTCCGGCGCGGTCGAGATCCCGAAGACGGGGACGGTGACGCTCTTCTCGCGCATCCAGAGCGGGCTCCCCTTCACGCCGATCGTGCAGGGCGACGTGAACGGCGACGGCCGCTGGGGCGACCGCGCGTTCATCCCGGCGCGCGGGAGCGGCGACGCGTCGCTCGACGCGCAGCTCGCGTCGCTGCTCGGCAGCGGCTCGAAGACGGCGCGCGACTGCGTACGGAAGTACCTGGGCCAGGTCGCCGAGCGGAACGGCTGCCGCGGACCGTGGACGGAGTCGCTGAACATGCAGATCGCCCCGCGCATCCCGGAGAAGTGGGCGCGCCGCGTGACGGCGAGCATCTACCTGGAGAACGTCCTCGGCGGGCTCGATCAGATGCTGCACGGGAACGACCTGCACGGGTGGGGCTCGCAGGAGCGCCCAGATCCGGTGCTGCTCGTGCCGCGCGGCTTCGACCAGACGAGCAAGCGCTTCCGCTACGACGTGAACCCGCGCTTCGCCGACACGCGCCCCGGCCGCACGCTCTACCGCAGCCCCTTCCGCATCTCGCTCGACTTCTCCATCGACCTCGCGGTGCCCTATCCCGTGCAGCAGCTCCGCCGCGCGCTCGAGCCGGTGAAGGGGCCGGATCATACATGGCAGCGCCGCGGCGCGGATTCGCTCGCCGCGTTCTACCTGCGCCGCACGAGCAGCGTCTACAAGGCGCTGCTGGAGGAGAGCGACTCGCTCTTCCTCTCGCGCACGCAGATCGAGAACCTCCAGCGCGCCGACTCGGCGTTCTCGGCGGGAGTGCGGGCGCTCTACGTACCGTTAGGCGAGTACCTCGCCGGCCGCGGCGAGCCGGGGAAGGCGGAGCTGGACAGCGCGGAGGCGACGGAGAAAGCCTACTGGAAGCTCTTCTGGCAGCAGCCGGAGATCGCGGACACGCTGGTGACGGGCACGCAGAAGGAGCTGTTCCCGCTGCTGAAGGCGCTGGTGGGAGTGCCGAAGGATAGACGAGAGCACTCGCGGTTCATGTTCGGGCATCCGGTGTCTCTCACCGATCGGCTGAAGGCGAAGCCGTCATCTGGCGGTCGCAGTGTCACGGTTCAGTCGCCGTAGGGAGAGAGGGGAAGACGCGGGGCGGGAGAGGGGTTCCGTTGGAACCGGCGGGGCGGGGAGCGGGATACTGCGGCGCGGGGGGCGGAAGTTTCGAAGGTTCCTATACGGACTGAGGCCGACGCGCGGCGCCCTCGGCGCCGCAGTCGGCCTCTTTCCGAACAGGTGGCTTCTCGCACCGAAACTTCCGCCCTGTCTCTTCCCGCCCCGCGGTATTCCGCTCCCCGCGCCGCCGGTTCCAACGGAACCCCTCTCCCGCTCCGTCGTTTCACCACCTCCCGCACCGAAAGGTGAAACGACGGCGCGGAAACTAGCGGAGCTCGAGCTCGATTCCCTGATAGTAGTGATGAAGGATCTCGTCATAGGATGCGCCCTTCTCCGCCATGCCGACGGCTCCCGTCTGCGAGAGACCGACGCCGTGGCCCCAGCCGCCGCCCCAGGCTTCCCAGCCGGTGACCGTCTTCGTCTTCCTGTCCACGACCGGCTGGATGTAGAAGAGCGTGCTGTAGAGCGACGTCAGCGCGTTGCTCGAGTTGTAGAACTTGAGCGCCGAGCGGATACGGTCCTTCGTCTCGGCGAAGGTGCCGTTGGTGGTGACGAACTGCAGCGTCAGCGCGCGGCCCGAGCCCGAGCGGTCGACGACGTTGACCTCGAGCACCTCGCCCGGGTCGACCTTGAAGTAGTTGGCGACGACCGCGGCCATCTCGGCCTTGCTCCAGTCGACGTACCAGCGGTGATACTTCGACCAGTCGGCCTCGAAGTCGCCCTCGCTCGCGTTGCGCAGCGAGATGGGGTTGCTGTGGTTGCGGAAGACGTCGAGCGAGGGGACGTGCTCGAAGGCCTGGCCGCGCTGCGCGTCGGGCACGCCGCGGAGATACGGCACGGGCGCCGAGTTGTAGACGTCCTCGCTGTTCGCGGTGAAGCCGCCGGTGGTCGAGCTGTAGAGCGCCTCGATGAGCTTCCCCTGGTACGTCGCCACGACGCCGGCGGTCTCCGTCACCGCCTGCGAGGAGAGCGGATATTCCGCGCCCTTGCCACCGTACACCTGATCTGAGGTCGTCGCGGTGAGATCGTAGCCGTCGTTGCGGCGCTTGCCGAGGTTCGCGTACGCGTAGGTGCGCGCGGCGACCGCCTGCGCCTTGAGCGCCTCGAGATACGGAAATGCGATGGGCCCGAGTTCGCGCGGGACGACGCCGAGGAGGTAGTCCTCGATGGGGAGCTCGTTGACAGCGGTGAGGGTACCCGCGCTGTTCAGCCGGACTTCGCCGACGCCGCGGTACGGATCGCCGTCGATGGTCAGGTCGCCGGAGGTCGGGACGACGCGGATCGGGTTGGTCGTCTGCGCGACCGCGCTGCCCGACGTCGCCTGGTACTTCGTGACGCCGACGAACTCCGTCACCTGGGACGCCGCGCCGCCGGACGCCGCCGGGGCGAGGCCGAGGCGGTAGAGCTCCGGCTGCGCGCCTAACGCGTCGGTGCGGGTGGGGAATCGTCCGACGCGCATGCGCCAGCACTTCGCGGCGGCGACGTACTCCGTGTACGGGTCGTAGCCCGCCGCGGCGACGCGCACCGTCCAGTCGTTCACGTACGGAAGGTTACCCGAGCACTGCACCTGCACGCGCCAGTAGATGATCTTCTCCGAGACGGAGACGAGGGTGACCTTCGCCTCGCTCGCGCTGCCGGAGAGGAGCACCGCGCCGGTCGCGGCGTCGGTGACGTCATATGTGCCGGTGCCGCCGATGGAGGTCTGCGACGCGGCCTGGATGACGCCGATGCGGATGTAACCCGCGGGCGCGGCGGCGGAGACGGCGGCGGAGATGCCGGACGTCGTGGATGGTGCGGCGGGCGCGGTGATGGTGTCGCGCGCGCAGGCGGCGGCGAGGGACAGCGCTAGGATGGACGCGCCTGACGTGGCGCGCCGGAGGAGAGCGGGTGGCGTCATGGAGCCATCTGTCGATTGGGGAACCGCGCAACGGGGGGACAGGGCTCCGAATGTGCCTCACTGCGTGGGTGGAGGCAACCCGGAGGGCTGGTCGCGCGGTCAGCGCTCGTCGTCGGCGGAAGAGACCAGATCGAAGATCGGCGCGAGGGCAATCTCGAGCGCCGCGGTCGCACGCACGGGATGCCAACGGAGCGTCGCCGTTATGATCTCCGGCCGCTCGTCCTCGGGGCGCCAGCGCTCGACGAGACGCGACTCGGCGTCGACGATCCAGTACTCGGCGATGCCCGCGCGCTGGTAGCGCGGACGCTTGACGATGCGGTCGCGGCTGGCCGTCGAGGCAGAGAGGACCTCGATCACGAGCAGCGGCGTCCCGTCGCCAGCGCTTCGTGGCAGGACGACGATGTCCGGCTGGACGATCGTGTCGTCGGCGAGGTCGAGGTCCCAGGGAGCGACGATGACCTGCCCGACGGGGTTGGCGCGGAGCCACGCGTGCAGCGCGGCGAGCAGCTCGACGACCACGAGCTGGTGGCGCCTGCCGGGCGACGGTGTCACGTGATGCTCGCCGTCGATGATCTCGTGGCGGCGGCCGTCGTCCGGCAGCGCGTCGAACATCGCGCGGGTGAAGCGGGCCGGGGGCAGCGGCGCGGACATACCCATATCGATCGCCTCGGCGAGGGGAGCGGCGCAAGGGGCACGCGGGAGGATGACGGGCGCCTCCGCCGGTTTCCTCACCGGGAAGGTGCAGGCATAATCGGATCCGCCGCGCCGAACGGGCGACTGTCAGAGGGTGCGCGCAGCTTCGGGGGCACGGCGAATTCCCTTCATCCGACGCATATGGCATTCAAGGCGGCAGTGGCGACGATCATCGGGAAGACGATCAAGCACGTGGTGGTGAAGGAGGGTGATTCATCGCCGCGGTCGCAGGTCTTCCTCGTGTTCACCGACGACACGTACTACGAGTTCTACTCGACGCACGGCGCGATCGCCGGGGCGGGGGCGGAGGACATCGGCGGGATCGAGGCGGTGCGGAGGTACCTGCCCGAGCAGCGGATCGTGTACGAGCGTTAGGGTGCGCGCGACGGGCGCTGCTCGGCGCGAGCTTGCGACGGGGCGGGCACGGCGTAGCTTCGCAGCGCATGTACCTCGAGAGCTCCTCCGCGCTGTCGGTCGCCCTCGTCCTGCTCACGTGGGCGATCGTCGGCGCGAGCATCTGGTACGTCCGCGTCCCGCGGCGACGGCAGCGCGTGTGGCGCATCCTCAATCGCAGCTGGGGGACGCACCCTGCGAAGCGGTTCGACCCGCTGCGGCGCAGCGACTTCGTGCGGACAGCGGGACGCGTCGCGCTGCTCGCGCTCGCGTTCCTCCTGCCGGTCGCGATCATCAGCATCCTCGACGCGACGGCGCCGTCGCGGCGCTACCCTGGCTGGCTCGTCGCGATCGCGGGCTTCGGGATGGTCGGCGCGGCGATCGCGACTCTCGGAGCGTTAGGCCAGCTCTGGCGCGCGGCGATCTTCAAGGATGGGCCGCCGCCGCTGCCGTTCACGGTGCTCTCGAACGACGTCCGCGTGGGCACGGCGGCGTTCGTCGCCTACGACGCGGAGCGCGGCGTGTTCGCGGGCCCATTCCGGCCCGAGCCGGCGTTCGCGTCGATCTATCCGATCGTAAGGCTGCTCGCGGAGGCGTATCCGGACATCTCGGGGCCGGACGCGAAGCGGGAGCGGCTGGAGGAATATCTCGCGAAGAAGGACGGGCTGAAGCTCGAGCTGCTCGACCCGAAGGGGGTGCTGCTGCCGACGGGGGAGATCAGCATTCTGGAGTTCGGGGTGAGGGGAGGGGTGGAGGTGTGGAGAATTGATGTGGAGGGGGAGCTGGAGAAGTGGGTGGAGCGGGGGGCGGTGGTGGAGGGGGGGTGAGGGCCTGGGCGGTCTTCGGGTATCAGCCGCTCGGTTCGCCAGTGGCGGGGGTATGTGACTCGTAAATAATCACAGATG
>JABFXC010000024.1 GCA_013361935.1 Gemmatimonadaceae bacterium | reverse complement strand
GGAGTCGGACGCGGAGTGGACGCGGGCGGTCGAGCGCGCGGTGGAGTCGCGCCGGCGCCCCTCGCTGCGGCCGGTCATCAACGCGACCGGCGTGGTGCTGCACACGAACCTCGGCCGCGCGCCGCTCGCGGCCAGCGCGCGCGCCGCGGTGGCGGCGATCGCCGAGGGGTTCAGCAACCTGGAGTACGACCTCGACCGCGGCGCGCGGGGGTCGCGGCACTCGCACGCCGTCGCCCTCCTGCGCGAGCTGACGGGCGCCGAGGACGCGATGGTCGTCAACAACTGCGCGGCCGCGCTGCTTCTCGCGTTAGGCGAGCTCGCCGCCGGCCGCGAGGCGATCGTCTCGCGGGGAGAGCTGGTCGAAATCGGCGGGAGCTTCCGCGTTCCCGAGATCGTCGCGAAGAGCGGCGCGACCATCGTCGAGATCGGGACGACCAACCGCACCCACCTCGACGACTATCGCCGCGCGCTCAACCCGCGCACCGGGGCGATCCTCAAGGTGCACCGGGGGAACTTCGCGATCGAGGGATTCGTCGCCGAGGTCGGGGTGCGCGAGCTGCTGCCGGTGGCGCGCGAGGCGGGGGTGCCGATCGTCCACGATCTCGGCAGCGGGCTGCTGCTCGCGCTCGACGAGCACGGGCTTTCGGGCGAGATCACCGCGCGCGACGCGCTGCGCGCTGGCGCATCGCTGGTGACCATGAGCGGCGACAAGCTGCTCGGCGGGCCGCAGGCCGGGATCATCGTCGGCGAGTCGGCGCTCGTCGCCAGACTGCGCGCGAACCCGCTGGCGCGCGCGCTCCGCGTGGACAAGCTCACGCTCGCCGCGCTCGAGGCGACGCTCGCGCTCTACCGCGATCCGGCGCGCGCGGTGCGCGAGATTCCCGCGCTGGCGATGCTCACCGCGCCGCTCGCGACGATCCGCGCCCGCGCCGACGCCATCGTCGCGCGACTGGGCACCCGGGCGCGCGTGGTGGAGAGCATCGCGACCGTCGGCGGGGGCGCCTTTCCGACGGCGAAGATTCCCTCCGCGGCGATCGCGCTCGAGGGGAACGCGGGCGAGCTGGCCGCGACGCTCCGCGCCGCACCGCTGCCGGTGATCGGCCGCATCGAGAGCGACACGCTGCTGCTCGACCTGCGAAGCGTCCCGGAGACCGACGACGCGCGGCTCGTCGCCGCGCTGGAGCAGGTGGCGCGATGACCGAGAGCCGGCGGGCCGCCTTCGTCGATCGCGACGGGACGATCATCGTGGACGCGCACTACATCTCGCGTCCCGAGCAGGTGCGGCTCGTCCCCGGCGCGGCGGATGCCCTGCGCCGGCTCAACGAGGCCGGCGTGCCGGTGGTCGTCGTGACGAACCAGTCGGGGATCGCGCGCGGAACGATCACGGAGTCGGAGTACGCGCGGGTCGCCGAGCGGGTGGAACTTCTCGTGCGCGAGGCGGGGGCGTCGATCGACGCGACGTACTACTGCCCGCACCATCCGGCGATCACCGGCCCGTGCGACTGCCGCAAGCCAGGCACGGGGATGTTCGAGCAGGCGGCCGACGAGATGGAGCTCGACCTGCGCGGGTCGCTCTACGTCGGCGACAAGTGGCGCGACGTGGCGCCGGGGATCGCACTCGGCGGGCGTGCGATCCTCGTCGCCAGCGCGGAGACCCCAGCGGACGACCTGGCCCGCGCCGAGCGCGACGCCGAGGTCGCGGGCTCGCTCGGCGACGCGGTGATCGCCTTCCTCAGCGAGTCGGCGCGGTAGCGGATGACCGTCGACCAGGGATGAGCGCTCGCCGCCGCATCGCCGTCCTCGCTTCGGGGGGCGGGTCCAACCTGCAGGCGATCGTCGATCATCTCGCGGCGCGCGGCGAGCGGCGCGCCGGCGACGTCGTGCTCGTCGTCGCCGGACGGGAGACCGCCGGAGCGCTCGACCGCGCCCGCCGCGCGGGCATCGAGACCGCCGTCGCCACTCCCGCCGCGTTAGGCACGGTGCTGGGCGAGCGCGCGATCGACCTCGTCGTGCTGGCCGGATACCTGTCGCTCGTGCCCGAGGAAGTGACCACGCGCTGGGCGGGGCGAATGCTGAACGTGCATCCCGCGCTGCTCCCCGCCTTCGGCGGCCCCGGGCTGTATGGCGCGCGCGTCCATCGCGCGGTGCTCGAGTCGGGGGTGCGGGTGAGCGGGGTGACCGTGCACTTCGTCGACGCGCACTACGACCGCGGGCCGATCATCGCCCAGTGGCCGGTGCCGGTGCTCGACGCCGACAGCGCGGAGTCGCTCGCCGCACGCGTGCTCCGCGCCGAGCATCTCCTCTTCCCCCGTGTCGTGGACGCGGTCGCGCGCGGTGCCATCACGCTCGGCGCGGACGGGCGTGTCCGCGGGGGGTTCGCCGGCCGCGCTCCGCTGTCGCTCGCGTTCTCGCTCACCGCCGCCAACGAGGCGGCAATCGCCGATGAGATCGATGCCCTGCTCTGTTCGTAGACTCTCCCTCGCGGCGCTCGCCGTACTGCTCCCCGCCGCGGTGTCGGCGCAGGTCGCGGCGCGCCCCGACCGCGACGCGACGCTCGACGCCGTGGCCTCGTGGATCGCGCTGGACGTGACGCCGGGCCGCGAGGCGCTCGTCGCGCCGGCGATGCGCGCGATCGGCTTCGGCTCCGCGCCGCTCGATGGCTACATGATTCGCAAGGGGAGCGGCTCGCCGCGCCGCGTCGTCGCCTGCAGCCTCGACCAAGCCGGCTACGTCGTCAGCGCGATCACCGACGACGGATTTCTGCGGCTGCACAACAGCGGCAACGCGCGGCGGCACGCGCTCTGGGATCAATTCCACGAGGGGCAGCGGATCCGCGTGCGGACGGCGCGCGGCGTCGTGCCGGGAGTGATCGCGGTGCGGAGCACGCACCTCTGGCGGCGGCGCGCGGCCGACGAGGCCCCGGCGTCGATCGAGAACTTCTACGTCGACGTAGGCGCACGCACCGCGGCGGAAGTCGCCGCCGCGGGGATCCAGCTGCTCGATCCGGTGACGCGCGATCTCTCCGGCTGGCGGTACGCCGACGTCGTCGCCGGCCCGGGCGCCGCGCAGCGCGCGGGATGCGCG
>JABFXC010000169.1 GCA_013361935.1 Gemmatimonadaceae bacterium | reverse complement strand
CATGAGGATGTCGTTGTCCTCGGGCGCCGCGGCATAGTGCTCCTCGGCGTCCGGACGCGCCTCGCGTCCCCTGCCTAACGCGAGCAGCGCGCGCGCCTCGCCGACGAGCGCGCGCTGGTGCGCGGGCGCCTCGCGGCGCGCCTCGCGGTAGCGCTCGAGCGCCTCGCCGTGCAGCCCCTGCCGGGCGAAGGTGTCGCCGAGGAGCGTGAGGCCTTCGGGGCGCGGCGCGCCGCGCGACAGCGCGCGGCTGGCCTCCGCGGCGGCGCGGTCGTAGAGCCCCTTCGTCAGGTAGTCCGCGGCCATCGCGAAGGGATCGGCCTCCTGCGTCGCCGCGACGGACGCGGGGGTCGGCGTCAGCTCGGTGAAGAGCGAATCGAGCAGCCGCGGATCGAAGGCGAACTCCTCGACCGACTCCGTCGTCCGCTCGACGCCGCCGAGGTCGGGGGCGATGGAGAGCTCCGGATCCTCGTACTCGAGGTCGATCGCCAGCTCGAACTTCTGCGGGACGTAGTACGGGTCGAGCTCCAGCGCGCGCTTGGTCTCGCGCACCGAGCCGTCGAAGTCGCCGAGGTTGGAGAGCGCGAAGCTGAGGTTGTAGTGCGCCTCCGCGTACTCCGGCTTGGCCTGGATCGCCCGGGCGAACGCGTTGCGCGCGTCCTCGTACTTCCGCAGCTCGGCGAGCACGAGCCCGATGCCGTTCCAGGCGATCGGGTGCTCGGGCTCCGCGTTGAGCACCTGGCGGAAGGCCTCGAGGGAGAGCTGCAGCCGCTTCAGCTTGAAGAGGAGGAGCGCGAGGTTGAGCCGCGCCTTGCTGAAGGTGGGCTGCGCGTCGAGCGCGCGGCGGAACGCCTCGATCGCGTAATCCGTGTCCCCGGCGTGATACGCGGCGACGCCGAGGTTGTTGTAGGCGAGCGCGTACGCGGGATCCGCGGTGATCGCGTTGCGGTAGCTCTCCGCCGCGTCGGCGAAGTGTCCTTCCTGGTGCAGCGCGATCCCGCGCTCGTTCCAGAGCTTCGGGCTCGTGTTGTTGTGCTGGAGCAGCTCGGTGTACAGCTCGATCGCTGCCTTGGTGTCCTTCTTCAGCAGATGGACTTCGGCCATCGCCTGGAGGACGAGCTCGCGCTCCTCACCGCGCTCGAGCGCGAGCCCGTATTCCTTCAGCGCCTCGGCGTAGTAGCCCTTCTGGCGCATCGCCAGGCCGAGGTTGAAGTGCGCGAGCTGTCCTTCCCCGCTCACCTGCATCTGCTCGCCGGCCATCAGCCGCACGGGCGTCATGCGCGCGGCGCGCGCCTCCTCGGGCGAGCGGCCCGCCTGGTCGAGCGAGAGGTTCGCCTGCGCGCGCGAGAGTGTCGGGTTGAGCTTGATCGCGCGCTTCGTCGCGACCTGCGCCTCTTCGTGCCGGCCCATGTCGCCGAGCACGAAGCCCATCAGGTAGTGCGCGTCCGGGTTGTCCGGGTTCAGCTCGATCGCGCGCTTGAGCGACGCGAGGGCCTCGTCGTTCAGGCCGCGGTTGTAGACGACCTCGCCGATGTAGAAGTGGACGACGGAGCTGTTCGGGTCGAGGGCGAGCGCGCGCTCGAACCACTTCTGCGCCTGCTCGAGGTCACCGCCCGCCTTCTCGGCGAGGCCGAGCTGGACGATCGCGCCGAGATCGTCCGGGTGATGGCGGAGCAGCTCGTTGAACTCGCGGACCGCGTCCGGCAGGTGGCCGATGAGGGCGTACGCGCGGCCGAGCTCCCAGCGCGCGTCGCGGTCGCCGGGCGACGCGCGGAGCTTCTCCTTCAGCTCACCGACGCGGCGATCGTAGTAGCCCGTGGTGAAGTACGCGATCTCCAGGTTGCGCTGCGCAACCTGCATCTTCGCGTCGAGCTCGAGGGCGCGCATGAACGCGCCGACGGCTTCCTCGTAGAGTCCCTTGTTGTAGTAGAGGACTCCGAGGTTGTTGTGCGCCCCCGCGTCGGACGGGTCGATACGCCGGGAGAACGATCGGAGAACATCCCGATCGCGCTCGGACGTCAGAGCGGCGGCGACCATGCGGGACCGTCAGGCCACCCGCACGGCCTTCAGGATCGCCTGGAGCGAGGCATAGTCCGGCAGCAGGAGGAAGAATCCGCGCAGACGCTCTCCGATGTCCTGGAGGTAGAACTCGCTCTCGACGCAGAACACGTAGTCGCGATCGCTGCCGAACTGCAGGTACGCGGTCGTGAGCACCGCGTCCGACATGTCGACGGCGAGGCTCGGCGGCGACGGCAGGAGCATCAGCCCCATGAAGTCGCTGAGCGCGTTCATGTACGCGCCGCTGAGGATGTTCCCCGCTTCCTTGATCGCCGACTGCTCGAGCTCCCCGAGGTCGGTCGACGAGCCCTGCGCGCGGCGCAGCATCATCTCCGACAGCCGGATCGCCGTCGGCTTCGGGAAGACGAGGAGGGTGCGCCCGGTGAGATCGCCGAGCATGTGCATCAGCACCGCGGCGACGGGCTCCTCGGGGCCGGACACCTGCGGCGGCACCTCCTCGAGGCGCGCGACGTTGATCGTCGGCACGCTGATCATGATCGTGCCGCCCGTCATCTGCGACAACGCCGTCGCCGCGTGACCGGCGCCGATGTTCGCGACCTCGCGCAACGCGTCGAGCTGTATCGCCTTCAACGACCGAATGTCTTCCATGTAGTCCTCAGAGCAGACTGCTGACGTCGACGATGAGCGCGGGTGCGCCGTCGCCGAGGATTGTCGCGCCACTGAACAGCGCGAGGCCGCCGCGGACACCGTCGAACTGCTTCACCACGATCTCCTGCTGTCCGGCGAGCTCGTCGACGATCAGGCCGGCGCGACGCTCTCCCATCTCGATCACGATCACCTGCTGCGCCTTCCGCTCCGTCGACTCGAGATGCAGCAGCTCGCGCAGGCGGAGCAGCGGCAGCACGTCGTCGCGGAGCACCAGCACTTCCTTTCCCTTCACCCGGCGCAGCTGCGCCGTCTTCAGCTCCACCGTCTCGTTGACGTGCGTCATCGGCAGCGCGTACACCTCGCCGTTCACCCTGGCGAGGAGCGCGCGCACGATCGCGAGCGTCAGCGGCAGCCGCACGGTCACCGTCGTCCCCTGCAGCGGCACCGAGCGGATCTCGACGAGACCGCCCAGCGCGCGAACGCGCGTCTGCACCGCATCGATGCCGACGCCACGCCCGGAAATGTCCGTCACCCGCTCCGCCGTCGAGAACCCGGGGCGCGAGATCAGGCGGATCAATTCGTCGTCCGACAGCTCGGTGCGATTGGTCTCGACGAGCCCTGCATCGCGCGCCTTCCTGAGCACCCGATCGCGGTCGATTCCCTTGCCGTCGTCCGTCACACGAATGACGATTGCCGAGCGATCTCGCATCGCTTCCAGACGCAGCCTGCCCTCGGCGGGCTTCCCCAGGCGCTTGCGCTCATCCGGGGTCTCGATCCCGTGGTCGAGCGCGTTGCGGAGGAGGTGCACGACGGGGTCGCCGATCTCGTCGAGGAGGGAGCGATCGAGCTCGATCTCCTTCCCCTCGATGGTGAAGTCGATGTTCTTCCCGAGCGTCCGCGCCGCGTCGCGCACGAGCCGCGGAAAGCGGTCGAAGACCTGCCAGACCGGCACCATCCGGCTGGTCATGATCTCGTCCTGCAGGTCGCTGATCAGCCGCGACGCCTGCGTCACG
The DNA here is from genome assembly GCA_013361935.1 of Gemmatimonadaceae bacterium. Taxonomy (GTDB): domain Bacteria; phylum Gemmatimonadota; class Gemmatimonadetes; order Gemmatimonadales; family Gemmatimonadaceae; genus JABFXC01. The sequence goes on along the minus strand of JABFXC010000169.1, from coordinate 9,165 downwards.
GTCTCGTCGAGCGCCCCGTCGCCGAGGGTCGCCGAGAGCTGGGTGAGGCGGCCGCGCGTGATGACGAGCTCCCCGATCAGGTTCATCAGGTTATCGAGCCGGCGCAGGTCGATGCGAACGTTGCGGTTCGCGCGGACGCCGTCGGCGGGTGCGGCGGCGCTGCTGCCGTTGCCATTCCCGTTGCCGTTCGCGTCGGCGGGCTTCGCCGCGGCGAGGGGCGGCGCGCTTCCCCCGGCGACGCCCTCCTCCACCGAGACGGCGGAGACGTCGCCGAGTCCCTCGACGACGCGCCGGACGTGCTCGCGCGGCTGCTCGCTGGCGAGGCGGACGGCGAAGTCGGCGCCGAACTGCTCTTCCTTCAGCTCGTCCAGCGGAGGAACCATCGCCACGACGGTGCCGAGCCCGCGCAGCGCCTGGACGACCATGAACGCGCGCACGCCGCGCAGCGGTGCTCCCTCGGCGATCGCGACGCGAACGAGCAGGCCTTCACCCGCGGGCGCGGCGGTGCTCCACTCGTGCGCGTCGGTCGCCGCGGCGGAGGTGGAGCTGCGTTTCGGGGCCGACCCCTGACCCCCGACGCCCGAACCCCGGACGGCGCGCAGCCGCGCGAGCGGGCCGGCGACGTCGATCTCGGCTTCGCGGTTGGCGACGGAGAGTCCCACCGCGACCTCGAGCGTGTCGGCGGCGGTGAAGAGCGCGTCGGTGATCTCGGGGTTCACCCCGATCGCGCCGGTGCGCAGGGTGTCGAGCAGCGTCTCGAGCTCGTGCGCGAGCTCGGCGACCTGCACGTACCCCATCGTCGCGCTCATACCCTTGATGGTATGAACGGCGCGGAAGAGCGCGTTCACCGGCTCCGCGGAGTCGGGCGCGCGCTCCAGCTCGAGGAGGGCGTGATTGATCGCCGAGAGGTGCTCCTGACTCTCCGTCAGGAACAGGTCGGCGTAGCGGGACGTATCCACCGGTCGGGCGGTGGCGCGGGCGGGCGGGCGCTAGCCCGCGGTCACCCGAGCACGCGCTGGACGGCCTCGAGGACGCGGCTCGGCTGGAAGGGCTTCACGACGAAGTCCTTCGCCCCCGCCTGAATCGCCTCGACGACCAGCGCCTGCTGACCCATGGCGCTGCACATCAGCACCTTGGCGTTCGGGTCGAACTTGGTGATCTCTCGGACCGCGTCGATCCCGCCCATGTCCGGCATGACGATGTCCATCGTCACCAGATCCGGACGAAGCTGCTTGTACTTCTCGACCGCCTGGAGGCCCGTCTCGGCCTCGCCGACGATCTCGAAGCCGGCCTGGGTGAGAATGTCTCCCACCATCGTCCGCATGAAGATCGCGTCGTCGCAGATCAGTACCGTGTGACTCACCGTATTTCCTCGCTATTAGAGCAGTGCTTGCCGTGCCAACGTGATCACGTCGAGCAGGATCACCACGCGTTCGTCGTTCAGCCGTCCCATCCCGCGCACCACCCCGCCGCGCGCGTCGTCCGCCCTCGCCGACTCGATCTCCTCCTCGGTGAGCGGACGGACGTCCATCACGTCGTCCACCGCGATCCCGACGAGCTTCGTGCCCAGCTCGGCGAGAATGATCGAACCGTCTTCCTTCGCCGCCGCCCGATCGAGCCGCCGACCGAGGTCGAGCACCGTCACGATCGTGCCGCGAAGATTGATCAGACCGCAGACGAACTCCGGCGCTCCCGGCAACCGCGTCGCCGCGCGCCTCGGGATGATCTCGCGGACCGTCGCGATGTCGCACCCGTAGGTCTGGTCGCCGAGGGCGAAGAGCAGCACGCGAATCGCCGCGGCCGGCGCCGCTGTCGGCGCCGTGGTCGGTTCAGCTGTCGTCGCGGTAGAACCCAAGGTATTCGAGCAGATCAGGGTGATCGTTCGGTATCCCGCTTCCCTCTCCCGCGACCGCGAGCAGCGACTGCGTGAGATCCGGCGGCAGCGGCGCCCGCAGGTCCATCGCCTTTCCGGTCACCGGATGCTGGAAGCGGAGCCACGCGGCGTGCAGGAAGTGCCGCCGCGCGGGCAACGCCACCAGCTTCCGTCCGCCCCCTCCCCCGTAGGTATCGTCACCTACCACCGGATGCCCAAGCGAGGCGAGGTGGACGCGGATCTGATGCGTACGCCCGGAGTGCAGATGGGCGCGCAGAAGATCCGCCGAACCGAACCGCGCGAGCCGCACGAAATCCGTTCGCGCCGCTCGTCCGGTATTGACGATTGCCATGCGCGTTCGGTCTCGGGGATCTCGCGCGAGGGGCTTGTCGACGGTCACCCGGTCGGCGTCGAGATGGCCCCAGCAGAGGGCGGCGTAGCGCCGGGTGATCTTCCGGGCGGCGAGGGCGGCGCCGAGCACCCGGTGGGCGCGGTCGCTCTTCGCGACGAGGAGCAGCCCCGAGGTGTCCTTGTCCAGCCGGTGGACGATCCCCTCGCGGTCCTCGCCCCCCTCGGTCGACAGCTCCCCGCCCCGCCCCCTGAGGGCGTTCACGAGCGTCCCCGTCCAGTTCCCGGGCGCCGGATGGACCACCATCCCGGCCGGTTTGTCGACGACGAGCAGGTCGTCGTCCTCGTAGACGATGTCGAGCGGAATCTGCTCCGCGACGACGTCGCGTCCCGGCGGGGGCGGGATCTCGACCGCGATCCTGTCCCCCGCCTCGGGGCGGTAGCTCGCGCGCTCCTTCCTGTCGTTCACGAGAACGTTGCCGTTCGCGACGAGCGTCGCCGCCTGGGTGCGCGAGATGTCCAGCGCGCGGGCGACGTAGCTGTCGAGGCGCGACTGCTGGGACTCGGCCGCGCCGACCTCGAGGAGATGCCGCGCGGGTTCGCGCGGACCGGGGCCCGTCATGACGGGCTCAGGCCGCGACGGTGCTGCGCGCCCGGCGTTCCTCGGCCCAGAGGATGAGGACCAGCAGCACCGCGCCGACGCTCACCGCCGAGTCGGCGACGTTGAACACCCAGAAGCGATGCGCCCCGATTCCCACGTCGACGAAGTCCACGACACCCTGCGTCCAGCGCAGCCGGTCGACGAGGTTCCCGATCGCGCCCCCGCAGATGAGGCCGAGCGCGAGCAGCTTCCACCCCTCCTCGCGCGCCGCCTGGTGCGCCATTCGCACCAGCACGACGAGGATCGCGACCGCGAGCGCGGTGAAGATCCAGCGCGACGCGTCGCCGACGCTCGTGCCGAAGGCCGCGCCGCGATTGAAGACGAGGGTGAATCGCAGCCAGTCGCCGATGACGTCGCGCGGCACTCCGTAGTCGAGGTGTGCCATGGCGATCCGCTTCGTGACCACGTCCGCGGCCACCACGAGCACGCCGGTCAGCCAGAAGACCGGACGACCGAGCGCGCTCAGACCGTCCCTCCGTGCTCGACGAGCACCGGAGGCGTTCCTTCCTCCGGCGCCACCGGCGCCGCGGGGCCGGCCGACGCGACGCGCGAGGCTTCGCGATCCTCGCGCCAGAGGACGACGGCGAGGAGCACCGCCCCCGTCGTCACGGCGATGTCGGCGACGTTGAAGGTCGGCCACCGCCACGTCGCGGATCCGATGTCGATGAAGTCCACCACGCCGCGCGGCGAGCGCACGCGGTCGATCAGGTTGCCGACCGCGCCCGCGGAGACGAGCGCGAGGGCGAGCACGCGCTGGCGCTCGCCGGGACGCGTCCCGCGGAAGAGCCGCCAGAGGATCCCCAGCGCGGCCAGCGTCAGCACCGAGAAGACGACGCGCGAGTACACGCCGACGTGGATGCCGAACGCCGCCCCGGGATTGTAGACGAGCGTCAGCCGCACCACCTCGCCGATCACCGGATGCGGGATGCGCTCGGGGACGAGCGCGTACGCGGCGATCGCCTTGGTCACGAGGTCGAGCACGATCACGACGAAGGCGACCGGCCAGAAGACCGCGCCGTTAGGCATGACGAAGGGCTGCGGCGCCGGCGTCGCCGGCGAGTCGTCAGGCGCTCTTCTTTCCATCTTCCTCGCGCTGCTTGCAGGCGATGCAGAGCCGCGCGTGGGGCAGCGCGTCGAGGCGGTCGAAGTCGATGTCCTCGCCGCAGCTGTGGCACTTCCCGAAGGTCTCCGGGGAGCGGTAGAGCCGGCGCAGCGCCTGATCGATGTGCCAGAGGAAGCGCCCTTCCTGGCTCGCGAAGAGGAACGCCTTCTCGCGCTCCATCGCATCCGTGCCCTGGTCGGCCATGTGGAACGAGTAGCTGCTCAGGTCACCGTCCGAATCCTGCGACGCCTCGTCGTGGTGGCCGAGCTCCTTGAGGACGCGCTTGCGCTCCTCGAGCAGCCGCTTCTCGAAGTGCTGGAGCTGCTTCTTCGGCATCGGCTTCGACTTCGCGCCCTTGGTGCCGCTCTGCTGCGTTGCCATGATCACGAAACCCTGGTTAGGGCGATACGGAGCTCGAGACCGTCGAGGTCGAGCGTCTGCGCCGCCTGGTGCTCACGTTCCTCCCCTCCACCCACGACGACCTCGGGCGCGAGCGTCTCGCGTCCGATGTGCTCGCGGTACTCACGAACCGCGCCGAGCAGCGCGTCGTTCCCGTCGATCGAGAGGCGGATGCGGTCGCTCACCGCGAGCCCGGCCTCCTTCCGGAGGCGCTGCACCGCGCTCACCACCTCGCGCGCGATGCCCTCCCCGCGCAGCTCCGGCGTCACCGTCGCGTCGATCGCCGCGAAGTAGCCGTTCCGCTCCGCGACCACCAGCTCTCCCGACGCCCGCCGGACGATGCTCAGATCATCCATCTCCAGAAACCGCGTCTGGCCGTCCACCGTCAGCTCGAGCGGCTCCCCGCTCTCGAACGCGCGCAGCGTCTCCGACGCCAGCGCCGCGACCCGCTTCGCCGCTTCCGGCGTCGCCTTGCCGAACTTCTTACCCAGGGTGCGGTAGTTGGGTTTCGCTTCCAGGGTCACGAGTTTGTCCGCGGAGGTCGCGAGCTCGGCACGTTTGACGTTCAGCTCGGCCTCGAGTAACGGCAGGAGCCCGCGCACCTCGTCCATTTCGGCCTGCCTCACGACGCAGACGACGCGCGACAGCGGCTGGCGCACCTTGCGGACGAGCGCGTTTCCGGTCTTCTGCGCCGCCTCCTCGCGCGCGGCGCGGCCGAGCGTCGAGAGCGTGCGGATCGCCTCCATCGCATCCTCGAGCCCCGGCGACGCCACCGACGGTCCATCGAGCACGAAGGACGAGAGGTGCACCGACTCGCCGGTGAGCTCGCGATGGATCCAGTCGCTGACGAAGGGCGCGAAGGGCGCGAGCAGCCGGCACGCGCCGACGAGCACGGTGTGCAGCGTCGCGAACGCCGCGCGGTTGTCCTCGCCGTCCACCTCGTAGAAGCGCGCGCGCGTCAGGCGCACGTACCACTTCGAGACGTCCTCGTCGATGAAGCTCATCGCCAGCCGCGCCGCCTCCGTCGCCTCGAAGCGCAGGAGGTGGCCGTCGCACATCCGCGTCACCGTCTCCAGGCGCGAGAGGATCCAGCGGTCGATCACCGGACGCGCCGCGGGCGCGGGGTCCGCGTCCGACGGCTCCCAGCCGAAGTTCGCGTACTGCGCGAAGATCCCCGAGTAGATGTTCCGCAGGGTGAGCAGCAGCCCGCCCGCCGTGGCGCGGATCTGCGCCTCGTCGAAGGAGCGCGGCATCCACACCTGGCTCGACGCGATGAGGAAGAGCCGCACCGCGTCCGCGCCCTGCCGCTCGACGACCGCCCACGGGTCGACCGCGTTCCCCGCGCTCTTCGACATCTTCTTTCCCTGCGCGTCGAGCACGAGGTCGTTCACGACGACGGCGCGGTACGGCGACGCGGCGACGCTCGACACGGTCGCGCCAAGTGGCACGCCGTTGTTCGGCAGCGCGCCGCCCAGCCCCGTGGCGATCGCGAGCAGCGAGTAGAACCACCCGCGCGTCTGGTCCACCCCCTCGGCGATGAAGTCGGCGGGGAAGTTGCGCTCGAACTCTTCCTTGTTCTCGAACGGGTAGTGCCACTGCGCGAAAGGCATCGACCCCGAGTCGAACCAGGTGTCGATCACCTCGGGCACGCGGCGCATGGTGCCGCCGCAGCGCGGCGCGCTGCACTTCCACGTGTACCGGTCGACGTGCGGCTTGTGCGGGTCGAAGTCCCCCGGCAGCTCGGCGCCGCTCTTCGCCGCGAGCGTCGCGTAGCTGTCAACCGCCTCGACGTGCGAGGGATCGGCGTCGCAGAGCCAGATCGGCAGCGGCGTGCCCCAGTAGCGGTCGCGCGAGATCGCCCAGTCGATGTTGTTCGTCAGCCACTCGCCGAAGCGCCCGGTGCCCACCTCCTCCGGGTGCCAGTCGACGCGCGCGTTGCGCGAGAGCATCGCGTCGCGGTACGCCGTCGTCCGCACGAACCACGAGGTGCGCGCGTAGTAGAGCAGCGGCGTCTTGCAACGCCAGCAGTGCGGATACGAGTGCCGCAGCGTCCCCGCCTTCCAGAGCACGTCGCGCTTCTTCAGCTCCTCGATGATCAGCGGGTCCGCCTTCTTCACGAACATCCCGCCGACGACAGGCATCCGCTCGGGGAACTCGCCCTTGAGATCGACCGGCTGCACGAAGGCGAGACCGTTGCGCTGCGCGGCGGCGTAGTCGTCGGCGCCGAACGCGGGCGACATGTGCACCACGCCGGTGCCGTCGGTCGCGGACACGAAGTCCTCGACGACCACGACGTGCCGCGCGCCCTCCCGCGGGAACTCGACCCAGTCGAGCGGTCGCGTGTAGCGCCACCCGGCCATCTCCGAGCCGGCGAAGCCGTGCACGCGGTCCCAGCGATCGGCCCAGTCCTCGCCGAGCACCGCGGCAATGCGCTCCTGGGCGAGGATCACCGTGCGCTGGTCGCCCTGCTTCCGCCGCAGCTCGACGTAGGTGAGCTCCGGGTTCACCGCGAGCGCGGTGTTCGAGACGAGCGTCCACGGCGTCGTCGTCCAGACGAGGATGCGCCGCATCGAGCGGCCGTCCTCGCGCGTCGCCACCGGCCCGTCGGAATCGACGACGTCGAGCGCGACGAAGACGCTCGGGTCGTCCACGTCCTCGTACCCCTGCGCGACCTCGTGGCTCGACAGCGCGGTGCCGCAGCGCGGGCAGTACGGGAGGATCTTGTGCCCACGATACAGCAGATCGCGCGCGTGAAGCGTGGCGAGCGCCCACCACACGCTCTCGACGTACTCGTGCGAGTACGTGACGTACGGGTGCTCGTAGTCGAGCCAGTACGCGGTGCGCTGCGAGAGCTTCTCCCAGTCCGCGCGATACTTCCACACGCTCTCGCGGCAGAGCTGGTTGAACTTCTCGACGCCGACCTCCTCGATCTGCTGCTTGCCGCTGATGCCGAGCGACTTCTCGACCTCGATCTCGACGGGGAGCCCGTGGGTGTCCCACCCGGCCTTCCGCGAGACGCGATAGCCCTTCATCGCGCGATGCCGGCAGAAGAGGTCCTTCACCGTCCGCGCGAAGACGTGGTGGATCCCGGGCCGGCCGTTGGCGGTCGGCGGGCCCTCGAAGAACACGAACGGCTCGCCATCCTCGTTCGCGGCGAGCGTCCGCTCAAAGAGCTTCTCGCTGCTCCACCGCTCGAGCATCTCCTTCTCGAGGTCGTCCGCGCTGCGCTCGGCGGGGAGCGGGCGGTAGCGCACGTCGGTCATCGCGTCGCTCACAGCCGCTCCAGGACGCCGCGCACCACCGCGGTGAGCTTCGGCTCCGCGCCCGCGGCCACGCCGAGGATCTTCTCCAGCGTCGCCGGCTCGAGCGCGTCGGGGAGGCACTGGTCGGTGATGATCGAGAGGCCGAGCACGCGCATCCCCGCGTGGCGCGCGACGATCACCTCGGGCACCGTCGACATCCCCACGACATCCGCGCCTAACGTGCGCAGCATCCGGTACTCGGCGCGCGTCTCGAGGTTCGGGCCGGCGACGGCGACGTAGACGCCCTCGCGCAGCGTGATCCCCGCCTTCAGCGCGACCTCGCGCGCGATCGCCCGGAGCGCGGCGTCGTACGGCTCCGACATGTCCGGGAACCGCGGTCCGAGCCGATCGTCGTTCGCGCCGACGAGCGGGTTGTCGCCGAGGAGGTTCAGATGGTCGGCGATGAGCATCAGGTCGCCCGGCGCCCAGAGCGGATTCATCCCCCCGCAGGCGTTGCTGACAACGAGCGTCGGCGCGCCGAGGGCGTGCAGCACGCGCACCGGGAAGGTCACCTGCTGGAGCGTGTAGCCTTCGTAGCGGTGAAAGCGACCCTGCATCGCCACCACCGGCTTCCCGCCTAACGTTCCGCAGAGCAGCCGGCCGGCGTGCGACTCCACCGTCGACAGTGGAAAGCCGGGGATGTCGCGGTACTCGATCGTCGACTCGACCGCGATCTCGCGCGCGAGCGCGCCGAGCCCCGTGCCGAGGATGATCGCGGCGGCGGGCGTCTTCGTGAAGCGCGCGCGCACCGCGCTCGCGGCGGCCTCGATGGCCTCCACGGTATGCGTGGCGACGGTGACTGTCTCCGAGCGTGGGGCGGTGGTCGTCGTCATCTCGTGTGGTGCGGGAGCGCGGATGGCGCGCTCACTCCTTCATCAGCGAGTCGAGCCACGATGGGGTCGGCTGCGACACGCGCGGGGGCGACTGGTCTCCCTCGGTGTCCGGCGATCCGATCGGCGGCCGGGCGAGGGCGGTCTCCGACGCCTCGATCTCGGCGAGCTGGCGCTCGATGAGCACGCGCTGCTGCGCGAGGTACGTGCGGCGCGCCCGCTCGAGCGCGGCGAGCTGCTCGCGCAGGTCGCGCAGCTCGCCCTTCATGGTCTCCTGCATGCGCTCCGCTTCGGCGCGCGCCTCTCGGAGGATGAGCTGCGCCTCGCGCTCGGCCTGCTCGCGGATCTCGGCGCGCAGCTGCTGCGCGGAGATGAGCGCGTCGTTGAGCGCCTTGTCCCGCTCCTTGAAGGCGCGCAGCTGCTCGTTGAACCCCTTCGTCTTCGACTCGAGGTCCTGGTTGAGCCGCGTCAGGCGCTCGAGCTCGTCCGCCACCTGCTGACGGAACTCCTCGACGCGCCCGGGATCGTACCCGCGCATCGACCGTCCGAACTCGAATCGGCGAACGTCGAGCGGCGTGAGATGAAAGGTCTCGTCGATCATGTTCCCCTCGCTCCGAACAGGACGGTCCCCAGGCGGACGATCGTCGCGC
>JABFXC010000062.1 GCA_013361935.1 Gemmatimonadaceae bacterium | reverse complement strand
CACCGCCGGAGAGCGGGTTGATCATGTGCGCCGCGTCGCCGCACAGGATCAGCGCGTCGGCCACGGTGCGCTTCACCGTGGTGTGCACGATCACCCCGCCGACGGTATAGCCCGTCCGGGTACCCGTCGGGAAATAGTCGTCGAGATAGGAATGGAGCCACTCCCGCGCCGGGCGTCCTTCGCCCCTGAGCGCGACGATCCCCAGGCCGACGTTCGCGACGCCCGCGCCCTTCGGGAACACCCAGGCGTAGCCGCCGGGCGCGACCTTGTCGCCGAAGTGGAGGTAGATCGCGTCGGGATCGAAGTCGATGCCCGAGACGACGTACTGGGCGCAGCTCTCCATGTCGCGCGCGGGGACGCGGGTGTCGAGCCCCGCCCAGCGGCCGACCATGCTCTCGACGCCGTCGGCGCCGATGACGAAGCGTGCGCGGACGAAGCCCTCGCCGCGGGGGCCGCGGATGCGGGCGATCCATTGATGCCCGCCCGGCTCCGCGGCATCGCGCGCCAGCCCGATCACCTCCGTGCCCGTGCGGATCTCGGCGCCTTCGCGTCCCGCGTCCGCGGCGAGCGCGGGCTCGAAGCGTGTCCGGTCGAGAATGAAGCCGACGTCACCTTCGGCGACGCGGACCTCGGTGCCGTCGGGCGCCCAGAAGATCACGCGGGTGATCCGGCGGGAGATCCAGCTCGCCGCGGCCGGGTCGAGGAACTCCGCAACCCCCTTCGACCCCACCCCCTCGCCGCAGCGAACCGGGGCGCCGACGGCGCGGTCCCGCTCGAGCACGAGGACGTCGAGCCCCGGGTCGGCGGCGCATGCCTCACGCGCGGCGACGAGACCGGAGGGGCCGCCGCCGACCACCAGGATGTCGCAGCGCTCCTCGATCATGCGCGCGCGGCGACGAGCGGGTTCGCGACCATCGAGAGCGCGCCGACGGGGCAGGGCGCGATGCACTTCGTGCACCCGGTGCAGGTGGCCGCGTCGACGAGCAGCCCCTCGCGGCGCATCTCGATCGCCATCGGCGGGCAGAGAGGCATGCACAGCCCGCACTCGTCGCAAAGTTGCCTGTCGACGACGGCAATCGTAGATGGGAGACGACGCATGTGAGCGAGGTTACAGGGCCGAGCTAGGTTGTGTCAAGCCAACGGCTTGCTCGTCATATGCAACAGCCACTAGCTTTCCGTCCTGCTTTCCCCGCCGAACACTCTCTACCGCAAGGCATTTGATGCGCTGGCCGCTCTTCAAGCGAGGCTCCCTCTTTCCCGCGAACGCGATCGGCGTCGATCTCGGCACCGCGAACACGCTGGTCTACGTGAAGGGCGAGGGGATCGTCCTCAACGAGCCGTCCGTCGTCGCCATCGACCGCGACACGAAGCGCATCCTCGGCGTCGGGCTCGAAGCGAAGCGCATGCTCGGCCGGACGCCGGAAGGAGTGATCGCCGTTAGGCCGATGAAGGACGGCGTGATCGCCGACTTCGACGTGACGGAGAAGATGCTCCGGTACTTCCTGAAGCTGATCATCGACAATCATTTCTTCCGCGTGAAGCCGCGCGTGATCGTCTGCGTCCCGTCGGGGATCACCGAGGTGGAGAAGCGCGCCGTGCGCGACTCGGCGATGGGCGCCGGCGCGAAGGAAGTGTTCATGGTCGCCGAGCCGATGGCGGCGGCGATCGGCGTCGGTCTCCCGGTGGAGACGCCGACGGGGAACATGGTGATCGATATCGGCGGCGGCACGACGGAGATCGCGGTCATCGCGCTGAGCGGCATCGTCAGCGACACGTCGATCCGCATCGGCGGCGACGAGCTCGATACCGCGATCGTGCAGTTCATGCGCAAGAACTACAACCTCCTCATCGGCGAGCCGACGGCGGAGCAGATCAAGATCAACATCGGCAGCGCCGCTCCGGTGGGCGAGGAGCGCGAGATGGAAGTGAAGGGACGCGACCTGGTCTCCGGCATTCCGAAGACGGTGCGCGTCCATTCGAGCGAGATCCGCGAGGCGATCCAGGAGCCGATCCAGCAGATCGTCGACGCCGTGCGGCGCGCGCTCGAGATCACCCCCCCCGAGCTGGCGAGCGACATCGTCGACCGCGGCATCGTCATGACCGGGGGCGGCGCGTTGATCCGCGGCCTGGACCTCCTGCTCAGCCAGGAGACTTCGCTCCCGATCCACGTCGACGAGGATCCGCTGACGTGCGTGGTGCGCGGGACGGGCCGCATTCTCGACGACGAGGAGAAGTACGCCACCGTCCTCGAGGACTGATTCGCCGTGGCACGAGCGAACCGGCTCGACAGCCGCTTCGACACCGCGATCTTCGCGGCCTGCATCTTCCTCGCGATCGTCGCGCACGGTCTGCCCGCCTCGATGCGCGAGCCGATCGCCGAGACGATGCGCCGCACCATCGTCGCGCCCCTCGTCGGATTGCAGCATGACGCGGAGCTGAGTCGCGCCGCGTGGCTCTCCCACGAGACGAACACGCGCATCCAGGACAGCGTTTCGCTGCGCGCCATGCGCGTCGTCCAGCTGGAGAGCGAGAACGATCGCCTGCGGCGCGTGCTCGGCCTCGGCGGGAAGCTGCGCTGGGGGTTCGTGCCGGCGGAGGCGCTGCACAGCGGCGCGGTCGGCGACGAGTACACCCTCACGCTCTCCGCGGGGGCGAACGCGGGAGTGCGCCCCTTCAGCCCCGTGGTCGCGCCCGAAGGTCTCGTCGGGATGGTGCAGACCGTCGATCCCCGGATGAGCATCGCGATCATCTGGACCCACCCCGACGTCCGCGTCAGCGCGCGCGCCGCGGACCGCAGCGCGTTCGGGATCGTGCAGGCGCACGAGGGAAGCGGCGCCGACCGCTACCTGCTCGAGCTGCGCGGCGTCCCGGTGCGGAACGAGATCAAGAAGGGCACGCTCATCGTGAGCTCGGGGCTCGGCGGCGTGTATCCAGAGGGGATTCCGATCGGGACCGTGATCGACACGCTCCGCTCGGACGGTTACGCGCGCAAGTATCTGCTGCGTCCCGCGGTGCTCCCGCCGGATGTGCTCTCGGTGATGATCCTCCAGCCGCAGCGCGTACAGGCAGGCGTCGAGCCGGTGTGGGCGTCGACGGTGGCGGCGGCGGTCAGCATGGTCC
>JABFXC010000115.1 GCA_013361935.1 Gemmatimonadaceae bacterium | reverse complement strand
CGCGCGCGCGGGCTCGCGCCGCGACGGCGCCGCCTCGGGTGCGGCGGGCAGCGAGACTACCATCCGCGTTCCCCGCTCCGACGTGTCGGCGACGCCGATCGAGCCGCCATGCGCGGTGACGATCCCGTAGCTCACGCTCAGGCCAAGCCCCGTTCCCTGTCCTTCGTCCTTCGTCGTGAAGAACGGCTCGAAGACGTGCGCGCGCGCCGCGGCGGGAATTCCCGGGCCCGTGTCCGTCACCTCGAGCGTCACCATCCCCGGCAGCAGGCCGGTGGCGATCCGCAGCGTCCCGCTGCCTAACGGCGCCATCGCCTGCACCGCGTTGGCGACCAGGTTGAGCACCACCTGCTGGAGCTGGCGCGCATCGCCGATGACCGGCGGCAGGTCGGGGGCCAGCTCGAGCCGCAGCGCGACCCGCGCCTCGTCGAGCTGGAAGGCGCGCAGGCGCATCGTCCGCTCGACGAGCTCGTTGAGGTCGAAGGGCTCGCGACGGTGCTCGCTGCGGCGTGCGAACGCAAGCAGGTCCTTCACCACCTGGCTCGCCCGCGCCGTCTCGGCGCGGATCACCTGGATGGAGTCGCGGTGCGGGGGCTGCAGCGTCTGGTCGCGCAGGAGGAGCTGGGCGAAGGCGCTGATGCTGCTGAGGGGGTTGTTCACCTCGTGCGCGACTCCGGCGACGAGCTCGCCGACCGCGGCGAGGCGCTCGCTCTCGACGAGTCGAGCCCGCATGTCGCGCTCGGCGGTGACGTCGCGTCCGATGATGAGCGCGGCCGGCGGGTCCGCCTCGGGGAGGCGGCTCGCCGCGAAGGCGACCACGCGCGTCGGCGCTCCGTCGCGCGCGACGCGCACCTCGCAGCGCGAGGGAACGCCGTCGATCGCGCGCCCGATGGCGGCGGCGAGGGTGTCCTGGTCCTCGGGCACGACCATCTCCCAGAGGATGCGGCCGATCACGTGCGACGGCTCGAGCCCGGCGACCTCGCGCACGGCGTCGTTCGCCTCGCGGACGCGACCGCTCTGCAGCACGGTGAGCACGACGTCGGGGGCGGCGCGGAAGAGCGTGCGGAAGCGCCACTCCGCCTGGCGCAGGCTCTCGACCAGCTCGGCGTTGGAGAGCGTGAGGGCGACGAGATCGGCCAGCGCCTCGACGCGCTCGATCTCCGCCGCGGTGAAGACGCGCGGCCGGCGCATCGCCACGGCGACCGCGCCGATGCGGTCGGCGCGCTGATGGATCGGCACGACGAGGATCCCCCCCACGCCTAACGGTCCCTCCGCGGGCTCGTGGAGGAGGCCGGGCGCCGAGGACGCGTCCTCGTGCGTCCACGGCCGCCCCGAGCGGACCGCCTTCCCGAACCCCGACCGGCTCACGCTCACCTCCGCCCCGGCGAGCGGCGCGCTGAAGCCCTTCGCCGTGGCCACGCGAAGCTTCCCTTCCTCGGTGAGCAGGCCGAGCGGTCCCGACTCGGTCATCAGCGCCAGCGCGCCGCCGTCGGCGCTGACGATGTCGACCACCGCCTCGAGGAAGCGGTCGAGCACGCGCGCCGGGTTCAGCTCGAGGGAGATCTGCTGTCCCAGCGTCCACATCCGCTGCAGGACGCGCTGCGCCTCGGCCAGCTCCGCGGTGCGCGAGTCCACCGCGCGCTCCAGCCGCGCCGACAGCTCGCGCTCGGCGAGCACGTTGCGCGCGAGGAGCTCGCGCGCGCGTCGCTCCGCCTCGAGCACCATCGCGGCGCGGATCGCCAGCACCACGCTGAAGCCGGCGATCGCGAGGGAGAGCAGGATCTCGCGCTCGCGGCTCATCCCGAGATCCACCGCGGCGGCCGCGGTGATGAGGATGGCGACGATCACCGCGCGGCTGCGGACCCCGTCGTTCTCGCGTCGCTCCCCGACCGTGCCATCGTAGCCGTCGTCGACGTCGTCCGCCGGCACGATCACGCGCTCCCCCGGAAGGACCGCGGGGGGAAGCGCGAGCGCGTAGAGGAGCACCGCGAACGCCCACCACGGATCGGCGGAGACCGCGTCGACGTGTCCGGCCGCCAGCGCCTCCCGCCCGATCACGGTGTGCGCCATCTCGAGGACGGCGGTCCCGAGCACGAGCATCGACGCCGGACGGGCGCCGATCGCGTCGGAGCGCGTCACGAGCAGGAGCGCGGCGAGCGCGATCGCCGCGATCATCCCCGCGCGCCACAGAAGAAGGAGCGCGCTCACCTCGCTCGTGGCGTCGATCATCGGCCACGGAGAAAGCTCGGCGAGCAGAAGCGCGACGATCCCGGCCGCGGTGGCGACGAGGACGACGTCGAGCAGCTCGGCGAGGCGCAGGCCGCGCCGCGCGCGGCGCTGGCCGACGACGAGCGCGAAGGTGAACGCGAGCACCGGGTTGACGCCCGCGATCAGCGTCCAGAGCCCGACGTTGGGGAAGACGGGCACCTTCCCGGGAACGACATACGCGACGATGGCGTGCGTCTGCGCGACCGCGCCCGCCGCCGTGGCGATCGCCATCCCGATGTAGAAGGAGCGCCCGATCCCCGCGCGAGCCGCGCCGGCGACGGTGAGTCCGGCGAGCAGGAGCGCGACCGCGGCGCCCAGCGCGATGCCGCCGACCGTCGCGAAGCCGCTGCCGGGCACGAGGGGACGCAGCGCGATGACGGCGAGCGCCGCGAGCGCGCTCCCGCGCGCCGCGAGCGCCAGCCGTCCGCTCAGCGATCGGTCCCCGAGCCGGCTACCTCTCATCCTTGATGGACGCCCGAGCGCGGAGGGAGTTTCGCGGCGCGGCTCAGCCAGCGTCGCCCGAGCCGATGCTGGTCATGAAGGCGTCGACGACGTCGGGATGCCACCACGAGGACACCTGGCGGATCTCCTCGACCGCGCGGTGGTGCGTCATCGCCGGACGGTAGCTGCGCGTCGACGTCAGCGCGTCGTAGACGTCGGCGATGCCGATGATCTGCGCCGTGAGCGGGATCTCGTCTCCGCAGAGGCGATCGGGGTAGCCGGTCCCGTCGTACTTCTCGTGATGCCAGCGGATGATAGGCTTGATGTCCCAGGGGAAATCGATCCCGGCGAGCATCTCGATGCCGAAGAGCGGATGCCGGCGCATCACGTCCATCTCCTCGGTGGTGAGCCGCCCGGGCTTGTTCAGGATCTCGTCGGGCACCTTCACCTTGCCGAGATCGTGCAGGTACGCGCCCATCCGGATCACCGTGAGCTCGGCGCTCGGGAGCTCGAGCGCCTCGGCGACGCGCACCGCGAAGTCGGCGACGCGCTCGCAGTGACCGAAGGTGTACGTGTCCGCGGATTCGATCGAGCGGCCCCACTCGCGGACGGTGTCGAGGTAGACGTTCTCGAGCTCCGCGCGCTTGGTCGCGATGTCGACGAGATCGATGCGCGCGTCGAGGCGGCGGAAGAGCCGGTGCGCGGTGTTCAGGAGCTTCAGCGCCTCCTGGTTGCGTCCCTGCTCCTGATAGAGTCGCGCGAGATCGCGCGCCGACTCGGCCTCGGCGAGCGTGTTCGACGACTCCGCGGCGAGCTCCAGCGCCGAACGGAAGCGCGCCTCGGCGAGCACCGTGCGACCCGTCTCCCGATAGACGACGCCGAGAACGCGATACGCCTCCGCCTTCGTCCGCTGGATGCCGAGCTTGCCGAAGATCTGCAGCGCCGCTTCGGCGTTGCGCCGCGCGTCGTCGTAGCGCTGCCTGGTGAGGAGCACCTCGGTGCCGCTGAGGAGGCACGACGCGCGGAGGTGGACGTCGCCGACGGATTCGGCGAACTGCAGGCTGCGGTCGAAGTAGCGCTCCGCCTCGTCCCATTCCTGACGGTCCGCGCTGACCTTCCCGAGGTTGTGGTAGACGATCGCGCAGCCGCGGTCGTCCGCGATGTCGCGGAAGGCCTCGAGCGCGCGGTGGTAGTGCATCAGCGCGCGATCGAGCTCGCCCTGGATATTCGCGATGATCCCGAGGTTCTGCTCGATGCGCGCGCGGAGCGCGGGGCTGCGAAAGCCGCCGAGCTGGATGCCACGCTCGAAGATGGCGCGCGCAGAGTCGAAGGCCCCGATCTCCAGCTCGGAAGCACCGAGGGAGTTGAGCGCCTCGGCGGCGAGAATCTGGTTGCCGATCTTCTGGGCGACGGCGAGGCTGCGGTTGCAGCAGTCGCGCCCCGCGGTGAGCTCATGGCGGCGGAAGTGGATGACTCCCAGCCGTCGGAGTGCCTCGCTGAGGAGGGCCTCGTCGCCCTCGCGCTCCGCGGAGGTGATCGTGCCCTGGTATTCCTCGGCAGCCTCGTTCAGCCGGCCGGCGAGCTCCTGGCCGCGCGCGCTGCGGAGCAGGTCGTGCGCAGCGAGGAGCGGCGGGGCGCCGTCGTGCCGCACCCCGCCGCTCCCACGATCGATCTGTCGCTCGCTCATCGCCGATCGCTCAGTACGCGACGACGTAGTGCGAGAAGTGGTTGATCGCCGCCCACACGCTCGACGCGTTCTTCTGGTCGTAGGAGGCCGGCTTCTCGAGGATGTTGTAGTCCCCGTCCGTGTAGACGACGTCGCGCCACTTGCTGTTCGCCAGCTCGCACTTGTGGTAGTCGAGCAGGATGTACGAGGTGCCGAAGTGCAGGCCGTGCGGCGAGAAGTTCAGCTCTGCGTGCTCGGTGACCGGAAGCTCGACGGTGATGACCGTCTCCTGCGTCAGCGCGCCCTTCGGGATGTAGAACCTGTGCGGCCCGACGTTGAACATGGCGCCCGAGGGACCGACGATCTGCACGTCGGCCGCGTAGGGCAGCGGCTCGCAGTCGGCGACGGTGGTCGCGGTATTCTGGCGTCCCTTGCGCTTCCTGGCGTGCGTCGCCTGCCAGAGGCCGTGGAGCGAATCGTACACGGACACGCTGCGGTCGGCTTCGGCCTTCACGCGCGCCTTCTCGCGATCTTTCCACGCCTGCAGGTCGTCGGCGGTGCTGCCGGTGGTGAGGCTCGGCCCCGAGGAGGCGAGATCGTATGCCTGGCTGCTCGGAGCGACCGGGGTCGCGGGGGTGGAGCTGTCGGTGCCGCAGCCGGCGAGCGCGATGGCGGCGACCACCGCCGCGAAGGCGACGATGAGCTTCCGCGGCGAAGTGGACACGAGCGTCTTCATGAACGAATCCCCGATACCATTGGGGCGAATACCCGGTCGGGGCAGCACATGGCTGTCCCTCTGAAGCGTCGTCGCTCCGCCCACCCCCAAGGCAACTCCGGAGCCAGAATCCTGTTTTGCGTAAGCGACGCTGCAGCAGCGAGTTACGCGATGTGCCTCATATCACCCGGAGGCTCGAGCGGACACTCTGACCGGTCACGCGGTCACAGTGACCGTGCGCGGCGGGTCACGTCATGAACTCGTGAAGCAGGGAGTGGAAATGGTGCACGCCGTTCTCGCGCTTCGCCGAATAGCGCCCGCGGTCGTACACACGCGAATGGAGATTCTTCTGCACCGCCTCGCAGATCTCGACGTCCTCCGCCTGGATCTCGTCGCTGAAGGCGACGAGCTTCGACCACGCCGGATCCGTGGTCGGATCGGCGGGGGGCTCGAGGGCGAACCATTCGAAGACGACGACGCAGCGGTCGCTCCCTGACGGCAGCACGACGTTCGTCTGCACCTGGCCGAGGTAGACGTTGAGCATCGTGTTCGGGAAGAGCCAGTAGTACTGCGCCTGCTCCTCCGGCTTCGTCGGGACGTACTGGCGCTGTCCGGCGAGGTGCGCGGGGACGGAGCGCAGCGGCGCGTGCTGCAGCGAGTAGTAGCGGTGCGGCTCGACACGGTAGTGGTCGTAGTCGAGCTCCTTGTGCAGCCCCGGGTGCACGACGGGGAGATGATACCCCTCGAGATAGTTGTCGACGTAGACCTTCCAGTTGCAGGCGATCTCGTACGACTTGCGCATCACCCAGCGCATGCGCTCGGGGTGGAAGTGCGCGGCCCGCTCCGGGATGTCCTCGAGGAAGTCGGCGAGCGGGGGCGCCTTCGGATCGAGGTTGACGAAGACGAGCGGCCCCCACGTCGCGACCTGCACCGGCTGGAGGTGGAAGTCCCGCCGCTCGAAGCGCTCGACGCCCTCCATCTCCGGCGCGTTGAGGAGATTGCCCTTCAGGTCATAGGTCCAGCCGTGGTACTTGCACTGCAGCGTCTGGCGCCTGCCGCACCCGTAGGCGACGGGCCCCGCGCGATGGAGGCAGACGTTGTGGAAGCCGCGCAGGGTCTCGCCGTCGCGGAGCACGACGAGCGACTCGCCCGCCACCTCGGTGGTGAAGAACTGCCCGCTCTGCGCGACCTGCTCCGTCCGTCCGACGAGCTGCCAGGTGCGGGCGAAGATCCGCTCGCGCTCGAGCTCGAGGTAGACGGGATCGACGTACAGCCGCGCGGGGATCGTCGACGCGCGCGCGATGTCGGGATCGAAGGGGAAGTGGAGGGGCATGGGCGGAGTCGGGGGCCAGGAGCCAGGCGGAAGGAACGGCGTTGACGGCAGTTGACGCCGTGCCTAACGCCTGGCGCCTGGCGCCCCAGCGCGTCTCAACAACGGGTAGAGAGGTAAACCCGCCGCGACCAGCAGCGTCCCCCAGCCGATCACGCTCCAGCCCACCCCGTACATCGTGTAGAGCACGAAGAGGAAGGCGATCGCGGCGACGAGCTTCGGCATTGCGGCGCCGCGGCCGGCGAGCGTGAACTCGGCGGCGGCGGCGAGGAGGTGCGGGAGCAGCGTCGTGAGGACCGAGAGGAGGACGATGAAGTTGAACGCGTCGAGGAGGGTCTGCGAGAAATAGAGCGTGAGCATCAGGCTCGTCACGATCGCGCCGACGACGAGCCCCACCGCGGGCGTGTGGAAGCGCGGATGGATCGCGGCGAGGGGACGGAAGAAGAGCCCGTCCTCGGCGGCGCTGAGCGGGATGCGGCCGGACATGAGGATCCAGCCGTTGAGCGTTCCGAGCGCCGCGGCGATGGCCGAGAGCCCGACGATCGCCCCCGCCCACGAGCCCAGGGCGTGCTCCGCGGCGACGGCGATGGGGCGCGCCGACCCGGCGACCGTCGCGTTAGGCAGCGAGCCGGCGATGGCCAGCGCGGTGAGGAGGAAGATCGCCGTCCCCACCCAGTAGCCGATCATCGTCCCGCGGCGGATCGTCCGCTCGGGCGCCTGCACTTCCTCCGCGGGGACGGTCGCCGACTCGATCCCCGAGTACGCCCAGACGACGAGCGCCGCGCCGGCGGCGATCGAGCCGAGGCCGTTCGGCGCGAACGGATGGAGGTTCGCCGGATCGAAGTAGAAGAGCGAGGCGATCGCGACGAGGGCGAGCGGGATCAGGTTGAGGAACATCACCGCCGTCTGCACCCGCCCGCTCTGCCGCACGCCGAGGACGTTGATCAGGCACAGTCCCCAGACCAGGGTGAGCGCGAGGCCGAAGCGGAGCGCGGGGCTGCTCTCGAGGAGCGGGGAGAAGCCGGCGACGTAGCCCACCGCGCCGGTGACGATGGCCGCGTTGCCGATGATCGCGCTCACCCAGTACGACCAGACGGTGACGAAGCCGGTGAAGTCGCCGAACGCCATGCGCGCGTAGACGTACGGGCCGCCGGTGCGCGGGAAGCGCGTGCCGAGGCGGGAGTAGACGAGCGCGACGAAGAAGTAGCCGGCGGCGACGAACGCCCAGGCGACGATCCCGTACGGCCCCGTCTCCTTGGCGAGCGAGGCGGGGAGCGTGTAGACCGAGGTGCCGACCATGTTTCCGACGACGAGGGCCACCGTTCCGAGCAGCGACAGCCCGCGCACGAGCTGCGCGCCGGAGGGGCGCGCGGGCGCCGGCGCGAGGCGTCCCCCGTCGACCGTGTCCTCGCGCGTTAGGCGCGTCACCGGATCAGGTGGCCGATCCGCTTCCAGCGGATGTCGGTGAGGGGGCACACCCCCGAGCCGCACTCGGGGTCGTACGAGTAGTACACGAAGATCGGCTGGCCGCGCACGTTGTTCCGCGGCACGAGCCCCCAGTACCGGCTGTCCTTCGAGTTGTAGCGGTTGTCGCCGAGCATCATGTAGCGATTCTCGGGAATGAGCAGCGGGCCCCAGTCGTCATGCGTCGGCCGCGGCGGGGGCGCGCCGAAGCGCGTGCCGCGGAGCTCGAAGCCGTGCTGCCAGTCGAAGAGGGGGTTGTACTCGGAGGTCTGATCGGGCGTCGGGGCGGCGTGCGCGCCGTAGCCCTGCCGCTGCGCGATCCCGTTCACGTAGACGAGTCCCTTCCGCATGTAGATCGTGTCGCCAGGCATCCCGATGACGCGCTTGACGAGCGTCGGCGTCGGATCCTCCGGCTGGTCGACCTGCGGCGGCGACTGGAAGACGACGATGTCCCCGCGCCGCGGATCGCGATAGAAGCGCAGCGGCGTTCCCGGGATGCGGGCGCGGATCGGGTGGTTGGTGAAGGGGATCGTCGGCCCGTAGATGAACTTGTTCACGAACAGCCAGTCGCCGACGAGCAGGCTCGGCTCCATGCTCCCCGAGGGGATGCGGTACGCCTCGATGATGAAGGCGCGGATGCCGAGGAAGATCGCGACGAGGGCGACGATGGACTTGAAGTTCTCCCAGGTCTTCCCGGAGGATGGCCGTCTCCCCCCGCCGCGCGCCTGCGCGACGGTGTTCTTCGGCTTGTTCGACGAGGGCGTGCGTTTGCGGGCCACGAGATGCGATGACGAGATGAAGATGCGCGCGGTTTCGGCTCGGAAGATACGATCGCGAGCACGTTCCGGCACGGGGCGGTGGCTCGCCGTGGGTGGCATCGGATCATTCCGAGCGCGTGTCGAGGCCCCGTGTCGACGGACCGGGCCCCCGATGGATTGGCAACAGCCCTTGAACCACGAAGGCCACGAAGGTCCACGAAGCTATTGCTGAAGCACCCTTCGTGGCGCTTCGTGGCCTTCGTGGTTCAATGACAAGAGCAACGGACAGGCTCGTTGCGGTGAGGAGCTCTCGCGCCACATGGCGCGATCCGATGCCACCCCGTCAAGCGGCATCCGCGCGAGCCGGAAACGAAAAGGGCGCACCGCTGCCGGTGCGCCCTTCGGGTATCGCCGATCGACGAAGCTTACGACAGGTGCTTGTTGACGAGCTTCGTCATGTCGAACATGGACACCTGATCCTTCTTGAAGATCGGGCGGAGGTTCTCGTCGGCGTTGATCATGCGGCGCTCCTTGGCGTCCTGGAGACCCTTCCGCTTGATGTACGCCCAGAGCTTCTTCGTGATCTCGGTGCGCGGCATCGGGTTGCTGCCGACGACGGCCGAGAGCTGCTCGCTCGGCTGCATCGCCTTCATGAAGGCCGCGTTCGGGGTGCGCTTCGCGCCGCTGCGCTTCTTGCCGGCGCTCTTGCGCGAGCTGCTCTTCTTGGCGCCCGCCTTCTTGGCGCCGCCGCGCTTCGCGCTGCTCTTCTTCGCGCCGCCCTTCTTGGCGCCACCCTTCTTCGCGCCGCCCTTCTTTCTGGCTGCCATGCTGTGTCTCCTGTGAGTGATCGGAGTCCGGTTTCACGAGGGAAATACCTGTCCGACGGGGCACAAACTATATCGACCTGCCGGGCGCGCAATAGGCCGCGCGCGATTTTTCATAGGAGAAATCGACTCTCGCCCCTCTGAAAACGCCGTGCCGCAACCGTGAGGCACCCTCGATTTCCCTCTGGGCGCGCGACTCCGCACGCGTCCACGGCAGCAGAGACGCTCAGTCCCCCGCCAGCGTTTCGAGCAGTCGCATCATCTTCTCGTCCCAGGGGTCGGGCGACGGATCGTCCTCGGCGACGTCGTAGTTCTTCTGCGGCGTCTCGAGCACGAGGGGGATCCCGCGCGTGCGCCGGTCGGCGAGCAGCCAGCGGAACGCGTCCTTCCCGACCTGTCCCTCCCCTATGAGCTCGTGCCGGTCGACGTTCGAGCCGAGCGCGCCGGCGCTGTCGTTCAGGTGGAAGAACGTGGGTGTGACGCCGGTCGCATTCTCGAACTCGTCGAGGATGAGCGCGGCCGCGTCGGGGCCGAACGCGAGATCGTAGCCCGCGGCGAAGAGGTGGCAGGTGTCGAGCCCGTAGCCGGTGCGATGACGCAGCGAGTCGGGGACGCTGGCGAGGATCATCCCCACTTCCTCCGGGGTCCGGCCGACGGTGTTCCCCGCGCCCGCGGTGTTCTCGACGAGCAGCTTCGTCTCCCCCTCGACGGCGCGCAGCGCGTTGGTGATCGCCTGCCCGACGCGCTTCGCTCCCGCGACGCGATCGCCGTCCGTCGCCGCTCCCGGGTGAAAGCAGACCATCCCGAGCCCGAGGATCGTCGCGCGCTCGAGCTCCTTCGTGAGGCCCGCATTGGCGCGCCCCCACTTCGTCTCGTCGGGGGTGGCGACGTTGAGCACGTACGCCGCGTGCGCGATCACGCGCCGCGCCGGGATCTCCGTCGTCTTCAGCGCCTCGCGGAAGCGCTCGGCGCGCTCGGGGCGGACGCCGATCTTCTCGTTGTAGTACTTCGGCACCGCGGTGAAGATCTGCAGCGCCTGCATCGCCGACGCGCCGGCGCGGCGGGCCGCCATGTCGATTCCGCCGTTGTCGATCGTGTGGGCCCCGAAGTAGTGCGTGCTCATGCGCGGTTCTCGGTCAGCGGGTGGTGGTCGGAGCGGGGCGCGCGCCGATCCGCGTCAGCAGCACGGGCGTCGATTCCGGCGCGCGCTGGACCCAGGCGACGGCGATGCGTCCCGGGGCGAGGGCGACCGCGGGATCGGTCGCGTCCCCCGACGCGGGCACGGTCACGCGGTCCTCGAAGATGTGTCCCATCGTGCGCGAGAGGGCGACGCCGAGCTCGGAGCGCGTCCGCGTCGGCTGCACGAAGGCGACGGCCACGGTGTCGCCGAGCGACGCCACGTCGACCTCGCGCAGCGCGTCGCCGTACATGATCGCGACCGGCGAGTGATACATGTGCCCGTGCTCCATCGAGTGCGAGAAGAAGACGCCCGTCCCCTCCGGCGCTCGCATGCTGTACGCCACGTGGACGTAGCCGCTCGCCGAGTCGGCGGCGACCGTCGGCGCGGGGCGCTCGCAGCCGACGGTGGATCGGTCGACGGTGTCCACCGGCTCCGCGGGCGCCCAGCTTCGGCCGCCGTCGACGCTCCGCGCCGACATCAGCGCCGCGCTCGAGTCGGGACGCGGCGCCCACCACACGACGTAGCGCTCGACGCCGCTGGCGCCGCTCCACGCCACGCGCGCGCTCCTCGGGCAGGCGCCGGCGGGGAGCGTCACTCCCGCGGCGAGGGTGTCGGCGACGAACGCCACGCTGTCGCCGCGCAGCGCCAGGCGCCCGGGAAGCGCGTCGGCGTCCCGCGCGCGCGCGTCGCGCCACTCGACCGGCGAGGAGAGCTCGGCGCACGCGAGCGCCAGCGTGGTGATCAGGAGCGCGAGGCGGGGCATTCGCTGGAACTTAGCGGGGGGCCAGGGGCCAGGCGGCAGGAACGGCGTCGACTGCAGTTGGCGCAGTGCCGTCCGCCTGGCCCCTGACCCCGGCCCCTGACCCCTGATCCCCGACCCCCGATCCCTGTTAGCATTAACGCAGCATCCAGCCGAGGAAGAACATGTCAGCAGCTCCCGCGATCCCCGCCGCGAACGTGCGTGCGTCGAACAGCAATCCACCCGCGACGCCGACCGATCGCGTCGCCGACGGGACGGGGCTTGCCGCCTTTGCCGGGGTGCGCCACGTCCCCGCGCCGGTGAATGAGCCGGTGAAGTCCTACGCGCCCGGCTCGCCGGAGCGGAAGGCGTTGAAGGAGCGGCTGGCGTCGATGAGCGCGGAGCGGATCGAGATCCCGCTCGTCATCGGCGGCAAGGAGATCCGCACGGGCGACGTCGCGCACACGGTGATGCCGCACGCGCACGAGCACGTGCTCGCCGACTGGCACAAGGCGACGCGCGAGCACGTCGGGCAGGCGATCGACGCCGCGGCGAAGGCGCACCGCGAGTGGGCGGCGTGGAGCTGGGAGGATCGGGCCGCGGTCTTTCTCCGCGCCGCGGAGCTCCTCGCGACGACGCGCCGCTCGACGCTGAACGCGGCGACGATGCTCGGCCAGTCGAAGACCGCCTTCCAGGCGGAGATCGACAGCGCCTGCGAGCTGATCGACTTCTGGCGCTTCAACACCGGCTTCGCGCAGGAGCTGTATCGCGAGCAGCCGCTCTCGCCGGCGGGGTTCTGGAACACGATGGACTATCGCCCGCTCGAGGGGTTCGTGTACGCGGTGACGCCCTTCAACTTCACCGCGATCGGCGGCAACCTGCCGACGGCGCCGGCGCTGATGGGGAACACCGTCATCTGGAAGCCGGCGGCGACGGCGATGCTCAGCGCGTGGTACACGCTGAAGATCCTCGAGGAAGCGGGTCTCCCGCCCGGCGTGATCAACTTCGTGCCCGGCGACGCGGCGATGATCTCCGACGTCGCGCTCTCGCACCGCGATCTCGCCGGCGTGCACTTCACGGGAAGCACCGCCGTCTTCAACAACATGTGGAAGACGATCGGCGGGAACATGGCGAACTATCGCTCGTACCCGCGCATCGTCGGCGAGACGGGCGGAAAGGACTTCATCCTTGCCCACGCGAGCGCGGACCCGGCGGCGCTCGCCGTCGCGATCGTCCGCGGGGGGTTCGAGTACCAGGGCCAGAAGTGCTCGGCGGCGAGCCGCGTGTACGTGCCGAAGTCGCTCTGGCCCGAGGTGCGCGATCGCTGCGAGGCGATGATGAAGGAGATCCGCGTCGGCGACGTGCGCGACTTCCGCAACTTCATGGGCGCGGTGATCGACCGGAAGGCGTTCACGAAGATCAGCGAGTACCTGGGCGACGCGAAGCAGAACGCGAAGATCATCGCCGGCGGAAAGACCGACGACAGCACGGGATACTTCATCTGGCCGACGCTCG
Source organism: Gemmatimonadaceae bacterium (assembly GCA_013361935.1). Lineage (GTDB taxonomy): Bacteria > Gemmatimonadota > Gemmatimonadetes > Gemmatimonadales > Gemmatimonadaceae > JABFXC01. The sequence goes on along the minus strand of JABFXC010000115.1, from coordinate 23,954 downwards.
TCGAGACCGCCGACCCGAACTACCGGCTGCTCTGCGAGGAGATCTTCGGCCCCGTGGTGACGGTGAGCGTCTACGACGACGCGAAGTGGGAGCAGACGCTGAAGCAGGTGGACGCGACGTCGCCGTACGCGCTGACGGGCGCCGTCTTCACGCGCGACGGGAAGGCACTGCGCGAGGCGAGCATCGCGCTCCGCAACGCGGCGGGCAACTTCTACGTGAACGACAAGCCCACCGGCGCGGTGGTCGGGCAGCAGCCCTTCGGCGGCGCGCGCGGATCGGGAACGAACGACAAGGCGGGCTCGAAGCTGAACCTGATGCGGTGGGTGTCGCCGAGAGCGGTGAAGGAGACGCTCGTTCCGCCGACGGATTATCGGTATCCGTTCATGGAGGCGGAGTGAGATTCGATTCTCGAAACCTCGATGCGGGTACCCTGGAACCGGCGGAGCGGAGGGCGGAATACCGCGGCGCGGGGAGCGGGGAGCGGGAAAGGACCTATAGAGACTGAGGCCGACGTGCGGCGCCTAGGGCGCCGCTGTCGGCCTCACTTCCGAACAGGTGGCTTCTCGCTCCAACAATCCCGCGCTGTCTCTTCCCGCCCCGCGGTATTCCGCCCTCCGCCCCGCCCTTTCAAATGTGCCCATCTCCCGCACTGATTCTTTGAAAAGCCCCGCACCGACACAAAAAATGCCGCGTTATAGATACGTGACAGCGGATGTCTTCACCGACAAGCCCTTCGGCGGGAACCAGCTCGCCGTGCTTCCCGACGCGCGTGGCCTCGACGACGAGCGAATGTTCGCGCTGGCGCGCGAATTCAACTTCTCGGAGACGACGTTCGTCTTCCCGCCGGAGAATGGCGGGACGCGGAAGCTCCGGATCTGGACGCCGGGAGGCGAGGTGCCGTTCGCCGGACATCCGACGGTCGGGAGCGCGCACGTGCTCGCGGCGATCGGCGAGATCGGGCTCACCGGCAACGAGACGAAGATCGTCTTCGAGGAAGGAGTCGGGCCCGTGCCGGTGACGATCCGCTCGCGCGACGGGCAGCCGGTGTTCGCGCAGCTCTCCGTGGCGAAGCTTCCGGAGATCGGTCCGCCGGTGCCGACGCGCGAGACGCTCGCCGAGATGCTCTCCCTCGAATCGAAGGATCTGGTCGGCGGACACTTCGCCCCGCAGGCGGTGTCCTGCGGGCTTCCGTTCGTCTTCGTTCCGCTGAAGGACCGCGACGCGGTGAAGCGCTCGCGCATCCGCGTCGACCTGTGGGAGCGAACGTTAGGCAGGGCGTGGGCGTCGATGATCATGGTCTTCTCGCGCGATCCGGAGCGCGAGGGGTCGGACATCCGCGCGCGGATGTACGCGCCGGGGATCAGCGTCCCCGAGGATCCGGCCACGGGCTCGGCCTGCGCCGCGCTCGGCGGCTACCTCGCGGCCCGCGACCCGCGGCAGGACGGCACCCTGCGCTGGGTCGTCGAGCAGGGCTTCGAGATGGGCCGGCCGAGCATCATCGAGATCGAGGTGGACAAGCGCGGCGGACATGTGGAGGCGGTCCGCGTCGGTGGGGCGTCGGTGGTGATGAGCGAGGGGACGATCGAGGTGCCCTGAGACGGGCGCCAGCCGCGTCCCGTGCCCGGCGACTATCGCTTGCGGAAGAGTCCCTGAACCTGATCGACGAGCAGCGAGTCGAACGACGGCGAGCGCCGCGCGTGGGCCATGAACCGGCGAAGGAAGGGAAAGCGGAAGCGATCCTTCGTCTCCCGGTAGAAGCGCCGCTCCATCGTCGGCGAGTACCGATCGAACAGCACGCGAAAGCGCTCGACCGGCCAGTCGTTCACGTGCGGGAAGTCGTTCGGCAGCCCCTGCTCGGTGACGTACCGATCGATCGTCTCCCGGGTGAAGAGCGCGGTGATGAACGGGATGCCGACCGACTTGTACATGTGCGCGCCGCGATGCGTCCATCCGAGACCGGCGAAATCGATGTACGCGTGCCCGCCCTTCTTCAGCACGCGGGCGATCTCGGCGAAGGTCGCGTCGGGGTCGGGGAGGTGCTCGAAGGTCGCGAACGAATAGACGACATCCACGGATTCGTCGGGGAAGCAGAGCCGCGTCGCGTCGGTCTGGATGAAACGCACCCCCGCGGCGCGCGCGCGCGGATCGATCACGCCGACTTCGATGTCGACGGCGATCGCCAGGTGACCCTGCTCCGCGATCGCGGTCAGCACCATCCCGTCGCGCGCGCCGATCTCGACGAACACGCCCGGGCTCGAGACGAGCGGCAGGACGATCGCCGCGCGCTCCTCGCCGCGACGCGCGAGCGCGCTCGGCTCGTAGGAATAATCCGGCGGCAGCACGGGGAACTCGCGCGCCAGGACCCTGAGCTCGTCGAGACCCATGTACTCGGGCGCGACCCGCGTTCGCTCGTACAGTCGCCGCACCCCTGGTTCCTGCAGTCGCAGAATCCAGTCGATGACCCGCATCCTCCAGCGGACGGGGATGAGGCGGCCAAGGCGGCGAACCAGCGATGGACGGGACGTGTCGGAGCTCATCATCCGGGAGGTTGTGCGTGAGACCTCCGGCGTGGTCACAGGGCAGGCGGGAAATTCCACGCCCTGCCGCCGCACCGCAAGCAGGACGCCGACCCCCGACCCCGGACCCCTGACCCCGGTAAGGGTACACGACTTGCCCTTCCTCCCGACGCCCGTGTCGCTCCGACGCGGGCGTCGTCGCGTCTACACATGTCGGAAACTCTCCAAGCGTCCCCCTCGGCAACGCCGATCGATCCGAGTGAGCTGCGCATGACTCGTCTGCGCGCCCTCCGCGGTCCCAACTACTGGCGTCTCGCTCCCGTCATCGCCTGCGACCTCACGCTCGGCAGCCTCGAGCAGGTGACGTCGGCGCACGTTCCCGGCTTCACCGAGCGCCTGGTCGGCGCGCTGCCGACGCTGCACGAGCATCCGTGCTCGCGCGGCGCCGCGGGCGGGTTCATCGAGCGGCTGCGCGACGGGACGCACATCCCGCACATCCTCGAGCACGTCGCCATCGAGCTGCAGACGCTCGCCGGGAGCGACGTCTCCTTCGGCCGTGTCGTCGCGAGCGGGGACGAGGGCGTCTGGTGGGTGATCGTCGCCTACGAGGAGGAGGAGGTCGGGCTGCAGGCGATGCGCGACGCGGTGACCATCGTCCGCGCGGCGCTGGTCGGGGAGAGCGTGGACGTCGACCGGATCGTCGAGGACCTCGGCGAGCTGCACCAGGACGTGCGGCTCGGCCCCTCGACGGCGGCGGTGGTCGAGGAGGCGCGCCGGCGCGGGATCCCTGTCCGCCGGCTGAACAGCGGCTCGCTCGTCCAGCTCGGACTCGGCAAGAACCTGCGGCGCATCCAGGCGACGATGTCCGACTTCACCAGCGCGATCGGCGTCGAGATCGCGCAGGACAAGGACGACACGAAGCGCGTGCTGCGGAACATCGGGCTCCCGGTGCCGCGCGGCGACGTCGCGACCTCGCTGGAGGGCGCGATCGAGGCGGCGGAGGAGATCGGGTTCCCCGTCATCCTCAAGCCGCTCGACGCGAGCCACGGGCGCGGCATCTCGGGCGCGCTGCGCACGCCGGACGACGTGAAGGCGGCGTGGCCCCTCGCCCGCGAGTACGGGCGCCGCATCGTCGTCGAGCAGTTCGCCGGCGGCAACGACCACCGCGTGCTGGTCATCAACGGGAAGGTCATCGCCTGCGCCGAGCGCGTGCCGGCGCGCGTCGTCGGCGACGGGGTGAGCACCATCCGGCAGCTCATCGACGCGGCGAACCGCGACCCGCGCCGCGGCCGCGGGCACACGAGGATCCTCACCTTCCTGCCGAACGACCGGTCGACCGAGGAGTTCCTCGCCGGCTCGGGGCGCAGCTTCGAGACCGTGCCCGCGGAGGGCGAGCTCGTGCCGCTGCGCGGGACGGCGAACCTCTCGACGGGCGGCACCTCGATCGACCGCACCGACGAGATGCACCCCGACAACGTGACCGCGTGCGAGATGGCCGCCGGTGCCGTCGGGCTCGACATCGCCGGGATCGACGTCATCACACCGGACATCTCCGTTCCCTTCCGCGAGAACGGCGCGGTGATCATCGAGGTGAACGCGGCGCCGGGGATCCGGATGCACACGCATCCCACCGAGGGGACGCCGCGCAACGTCGGTGCGCCGATCATCGACATGCTCTATCCCCCGGGGACGGAGCCGACGATCCCCGTCATCGCCGTCACCGGCACCAACGGCAAGACGACGACGACGCGGCTGATCGCGCACCTCTTCCGCCACAACGGGATGACCGTCGGCTTCACGACGACGGACGGCGTCTACCTGCAGAACCGGCTCGTGATGGAAGGGGACATGACCGGTCCCTTCTCGGCGAACATCATCCTCTCCAACCCGACGGTCGACGTCGCCGTGCTCGAGACGGCGCGCGGCGGGATCATCCGCGCCGGCCTCGGCTTCGACGAGGCGGACGTCGGGATCGTGCTCAACGTGAGCGCGGACCATCTCGGGCTTCGCGGAATCCACACCCTCGAGCAGCTCGCCGAGGTGAAAGCCGTCATCGCCGCGGTGGTGAAGCGCGAGGGGCACGCGGTGCTCAACGCCGACGATCCGCTCGTCGCGCAGATGCGCGAGCGCACGACCGCCGACATCGTCTATTTCTCGACGCGTCCCGAGGGGACGAACGAGATCTTCGAGGACCACATCGGCCGCGGCGGGATCGGCGCGCGGATCGAGAACGACACCTTCGTCATCCGGCGCGGCCGGCTGCGCATCCCCGTCGCGCCGGCGCGCGAGGTGCCGCTGACCATCGGCGGCGCGGCGAAGTTCCAGTTCGGGAACGTGCTCGCCGCGATCTGCGCGGCGTACGTGCAGGGGATGCGCTACGACGACATCCGCGCCGGGCTGCTCTCCTTCTTCCCTTCACCGTCGCTGACGCCCGGCCGCCTCAACGTGCTGCGGCTCGGCACCAAGCGCGTGATCGTCGACTACGCGCACAACGCGGCGGCGATCGAGGGGCTGATGGACATGGTCGCGAGCATGCCGGTCCGCCGGAAGGTCGGCGTCATAACGGTCCCCGGCGACCGGCGCGACGACGACATCCGCGCCGTCGGCCGCATCGCCGGACGCGCGCTCGACCACGCGATCGTGAAGGAGGACGACGACCTGCGCGGCCGCGCCCCGGGGGAGATCGCCGAGCTGCTCATCGAGGGTCTCACGGCGGGCGGGCTGAGGCGCGAGGCGATCGAGATCGTGCGCGACGAGCTGGAGGCGGTGCAGCACGCGCTCTCGCTCCTCGAGGAGAACGATCTCGCCGTGGTGACGGTGGACGACGTCTCCGGGGTACTCGATCTCGTGCGCGCGCAGGCGCCGCACCCGCCCGCGCAATTCTACGCGGATCCGGTGCGCGCGGACGCGCGCGCGCGTGCGTCCATCGAGGGCGGCGCGGCGGGAGCGGACGCTTGAGCGCCACCGTCGCCGCCGAGTCGCGCGCCGGTACGCGTCCCGATCCCGCGGTCGAGATCCGGATGACGACGCTGCACGCGACGCGCGGCGCGAACTACTGGATGAGCGAGCCGATCATCCGCATGGACCTTCTCGTCGGCGCGTACGAGAACATCTCCTCCGCCGACGTCCCGGGGCTGACGGACGCGCTCCTCGCCGCGATGCCCGGGCTCATGGAGCATCGCTGCAGCATCGGCGAGCGCGGCGGGTTCGTGACGCGGCTGCGCCGCGGGACCTACGCGGCCCACATCATCGAGCACGTCGCGCTCGAGCTGCAGACGATGATCGGCCACGACGTCGGCTACGGGCGCACGCGCGGGGGCGACGTCGACGGCGAGTACACGCTGATCTTCGAGCGCGTCCACGAGCAGGTGGGGCTTCGCGCGGCGGCGCTGGCGCTGGAGACGGTGCAGCGCGCCTTCGCCGGGACGCTCGACGGCGTCGATGCGTACGTCGCCGAGCTGCGCGCGCTCGCCGCGCTGCCCGACGTGCCGCCGCCGATCCAGGAGGTCTTCTGCGGGATCACCGGCGGCGAGGGACGCGGCGAGACCCGCGAGGCGATGCTGCGCCATGGCGTGGCGCGGGACGCGCTGGTCATCGACGTCGCGCCCTCCTACATCCTGAACGCCGGGCTTCCCTACTCGCACTCGGAGATGGCGATCGTGCTCGACACGAAGCTGACCGACGTGCCACGTCGCTACCAGGATCCTGAGCGCGCGAGCCGCCTGGTCGCGGTGCTCGCCGACGCGGTGCACCGCCGCGGGGTGATGATCGCGCCGGCGAAGGCATGGGAGGTCCAGGACCGCGCGCGCGACGAAGGATGCCGCGTCGCGATCTTCGCCACCGACGACGACGTGACCCGCCGCGACCAGAAGGTCGCCGTCGCCGTCGCGCTCGTCGAGCGCGGCCGCATCGTTCTCGACGTCGGTGGCCGCGTCGAGGACGCCGGGCCGCTGCGCGACGACGCACCCGCCTCTTCGCAGGTGGCGGCGGCGCTCGCCGCCCGCTGCTGGTCCGCGCGCTGCGGCGAGGGGGAGGCGAAGGGATGACCCCGTCCCAGCGCCGCGCCGGCGATACTTGCGGCACCCTCGTCCTCATCGGCGGCGGGTGCAGCGCCGATGGCGAGGCGTTAGGCACCTTCGTCCGCCGCAGCCACGCGCACGACGGCGGCCGCATCGTCGGCTTCACCACCGCGTCGAGCGATCCGCTGGGCTCGGCGATCGCCTGGCGGAACGACCTCAAGGTCGCCGGCGCGACGAACGTCGAGATCCCGATCGTCGACCGGCGCGAGGTCGCGCAGGACCGGCGCATCGCGCAGCTCGTCTCCGAGGCGCAGGGGATCTTCCTCGGCGGGGGCGACCAGGTGCACCTCGTCGCGACCATCGGCGGCTCGCGCGTCGGCGACGCGATCCGCGAGGCGTACCGCCGCGGCGCGGTGGTCTGCGGCACGAGCGCGGGCGCGGCCGCGCTCACCGAGACGATCCTCGCCGGCGGGGAGATCGACGAGGACGGGGTCAGCACCGACATGCACATCGGCCCCGGGCTCGGACTGCTCGGCTTCCGCGCGATGATCGACACCCACTTCGCCGAGCGCCGCAGACTGCAGCGGCTCTTCGTCGCCATCGCGTCGAACCCCGATCTGATGGGACTCGGCATCGACGAGGACACCGCACTCGTCGTCGACGGCCATCTCGCCGAGGTCGTCGGCAAAGGGGGCGTCACCTTCGTCGACGGGCGTGGCGTGCGCTTCGACAACGCGAACGAGGTGACGAGCGGCTCGCGTCTGACGCTGAGCTACCTCCGCGTCGGCCTGCTCGGCCCCGGCTACGAGTTCAACCTGCGTGAGCGCGAGCTCGACTGCCTGGTGAAGTCGAAGGCCGAGCCGAAGGCGGTGACGTCGGTCAAGGGCGAGACTGCGGGGAGTACGGGAGTACGGGAGTAGGCAACCGCCATGTGGTGCCGGGAGCACGGCACTGCCATGTGGTGCCGGGAGTACGGGGTACGGGAGTACGGCACTGCCATGTCGCAGTTGCGTACCCCCGTACCCCCCGTACTCCCGTACTCCCGTACTCCCGTCGTTCGGCCGCCAGCGACTTGCCGACAACAGCGGTGGCTCTCCTCCACCGTTGCTCCCGTCAGGTCACTGACGACCGTGGCAAGCCGCGTCGCGCGCAGCTAGCTGTCGTCGCCGACGTCGTCCCCGTGATCGTCGTCCACGTCGCCGGCGTGGTGCGGTCCGGAGATCAGGAACACCTTCCCGGTGGTTCCGGTCGGGCCGCTTTTGTCGGTGGTGAGGACGTAGACCTCGCCGCGCGGATCCTGGCCGAAGCCGAGCACGCGGTGGTGCAGCTCGCCGTCGGGACTGCCGGCGATCATGAGCTTCTGCATCCCCCACATGCGCTGTCCCATCGGCGTCGAGACGAAGAGCTGCCCCGACGGCGCACCGGCGAAGCTCCTGCTCCAGTCGCCGAAGATGTAGCGACCGTCGAGCCCGTCCACGCGGTGACCGCGGTAGACGACGCCGCCGACCACGACCAGCCCGACGCCCCCCGCTCCCTGCGCTCCGTTCGCGTACTCGATCACCGGATCGATGAGTGGCGTGCCATCGGACGTCGCGCTCGGACATGAAGGAAGATCCGCCCGCGGGTTCGCGGTGCTGAAGCAGTGCGTGCCCTCCTTCACGTTCCACCCGTAGTTCCCACCGCGCTGGACGAGATCCACTTCCTCCCAGCGATTCTGGCCCGCGTCACCCGCGATGAGGTCGTGCTGGCCCTTCATGTCGAACGCGAATCTCCACGGGTTGCGGAAGCCGTATGCGTAGATCTCGGGCAGGCCACCGCCGCGCGCGAAGGGGTTGTCGCGCGGGATCGCGTACTGCGCCCCGCCGGCGCGGTGGTCCACGTCGATGCGGAGGATGTTGCCGAGGAGGTTGTGGGTGACGTCCTGCCCGTTGCCGCCGGCGTTCGTCGCGTACCAGTCCTCGACGTGACCCAGGCCGACGTCGTTCGCGCCCCCGCCGTCGCCGATCGAGATGTAGAGGTTCCCGTCCTCGGGGCCGAAGGCGATCGTGCCACCGTTATGATTGCTCTGCGGCTTGTCCACCTGGAGCAGAATCCGCTCCGAGCCCGGGTCGGCGCGGCTCGCGTCGGACGACACGCGATACTCGGCGATCGTGCTCGTGACGTTGTAGCCCGCGGGGGCGCCGGCGCGCAGGGGCGCGCTGTAGTAGACGTAGAACTTCCCGTTCTGCCTGTACCGCGGATGAAAGGCGAGCCCGAGAAGTCCGCGCTCGTCGTAGAACGGGTTCAGGGGAACCAGTTTGCTTCGGAGATCGAGAAAGGGCTCGGGGCGCAGCGTCCCATCACGCTCGATGACGCGAATGAGACCGACCTGGTCGATGACGAAGAGGCGGCCGCTGCCATCGTTGGCGTGGACGAGCCCGACGGGCTGCGTGAACCCCTCGGCGACCTGAGTCAGCTCGATGGTGCCAGGCGTCGCGCCGGGCGAGCGATCGGCGGCGATGGCGGCGGCCGCGGCGGGCGAAGTGGGGGTCGCCCGGTCCTGACAGGCGACGAGCGCACAGAGTGCGATGAGTGAAGCCGTTCGTTGCATGACGCCCCTCCGGTCCGTGTTGGGAGGGCATCCTGTGATCGTCTCGCGCGGGACACAAGCAACCCGGGGAGAGGATCGGTTGCGCCGTGGCGAACGACGGCGCGAGCAGCGTTCTACTCGCTGCCGGGGTGCTGCTCGGGGAGCACGACCCGCCGGTTCTCCGCGTCCACGAAGACGACCGTCGGCTCGAAGCCCCCCCGCAGTTCGCTCTCCTCGTACTCGCCGTACGTGAGGACGATGACGACGTCGCCGGGAGCGCCGAGTCGCGCCGCGGCGCCGTTGAGCTGCATCGTGCCGCTCCCACGCGCGCCCTCGATCACGTACGTGACGAGCCGGTTGCCGTTGTTGACGTTGACGACGTGGACCTGCTCGTACGGAAGCATGTCGGCGGCGTCCATCAGGTCACGGTCCACCGTCAGGCTGCCGACGTAATGGAGGTCCGCGCCGGTGAGGGTGGCGCGGTGGATCTTGGACTTGCACATCGTGCGGCGCATGCGTCGCTCGTGGATCGTGGTTGAGGGGCGGCAGCGGTCGCGCGCCGCGAGCCCTCAAGATACAACCGCGCCGGCCGCATCGGTGTGCCGCGGCGGCCAGTCGTCGCGCAGCGACAGCACCGCGAGAGCGGCGACGATCGCGCTCCCGAAGCAGAGCCACGCCAGCAGATACGAGAGCCCCGCCGCCGGACCCGCGTCGGGGTTGCCCGGCGCCATCGCGAGCTGGAACGACGATCGGAGGATCTGGCTCACCATGTACGCGCCGAGCACGATCGCGACGCGACGGCCGCGGGGCTCGCGGTGAGCGAGCGTGATGGCGGCGTAGAGCGTCGCGACGAGCTGCGCGACGATGATCTCCGCGGTGACGAGCTCGCCCCATCGGAGCGAGGCGAGCGGAAGCCCGGAGAGAAAGAGGAGCTCGAGCAGCGTCGAGAGCGCGAGCAGCACGCGCGCCACGACGATGCGCGCCGGTGCTCGCGTCGACGCGCGCCGCTCGGGCGCGATCCGCCCGAAGGGATTCATTCCGCGCGCCGCCCAGATCGTCAGCCACACGCCGCAGCAGGCGAGCGTCAGCATCGCGATCGCGACCCACGGCGCGACGTGATCGCCCTGCACCGCGACGTTCAGCTCCGTCGCGCCGAGCAGGAGGAGCACGCTCGTCACGACGACGCCGACGATGGTGAGCGGCGCGCGCATCGCGACGGAGCGCGACATCATTGCCCCACGGGGCGCGTCTTCTTCAGGTAGTACTGCCTGTACCCCGGCGGATAGCCCTCGAGCGTCCCGAACAGCTCGTAGCCGAGCTTCTGGTAGAAGGGGAGCGCCTGATACTCGAAGGTGTCGAGGTGCACGCCGAGGCAGCCCTCCTTCCACGCGTGCTCCTCGGCCATGCGCATGATCTCCGTCCCGACACCGGTGCCGCGCAGGCCGTCGGGAAGCCAGAGCTTCGCGACGTACAGCCATCGCCACTTGATGTGCCCGACGAGCCCCCCGATCACGCGACCGTTCTCGTCGCGCGCGAAGACGTCGACGGGAGATTCGTGCGGATCACCGATGACGGCGACGTTGAAGGCGCGAAGACCGGCGAAGATGACCTGCTCGTCGGACGGCTTCGGGGACAGGTCGAGAGTCAGGCGCATGGGGGATGCGGGAACTCGGGAAACAGCGATGCGGGGTGGCGGCACGCGCCTCTGGCGCGTGGCCGCGAGACCGCGATACGAGATGCGAATATGCGGGAAACCGCGATGATACGGGACTGGCCGAGCGCGGGCCGCCGTTGGCGCCGCGCTCGGCCCCCATCGCGCATCAGGTGGTTCCCGCATCACGTAGTTCGCGCATCCGCGCATTCCGCATCGCGGTATCGCGGCGGCCGCGGAACGCGCCGCCGCCACCCCGCATCGCTGTTTCCTGACACCCCGTATCGACCGTCACGCCGTCGCGAGCGGCCTCATGACGGTTTCCGAGAACCGTTCCATCTCCTCCAGTTGCGGGCTGCACTGGAGCAGGAGCAATCCGACCCCGGCGCGCTCGAGCTCCTGGATCCGCTCGGCGACCTGCTCGGCGGTGCCGACGAGACCGGCGCGCAGGCCGCGGTTCGAGACCGAGTAGTCCTCGAGCGTCACGGGCGACTCGAGCTGGGTGTTGGCGATCCAGTCCTGGTAGTTGTGGTAGCCCGGCGAGCCCGGCGCGACGTTGGTGATGCGCGCCAGCTCCTCCTTCGCCTCGCGCTCCGTGTCGCGCACGATCGCGTAGGCGGCCATCCCGTACTCCATCTCGGGGAGGCCGGCCGCGTCGCGGCGGCGGCGCATGTCGTCGATCTTCGGACGGATGCGCTCCGGCGGGTCGCCGTGCATGACGTATGCGTCGCAGCGGCGAGCGATGAGATTCTTCGCCGTCTCGCTCTCTCCACCGGCGTAGATCGTCGGGCGCGGGCGGCGCAGCGGCTTCGGCTCGAGGATGGTCTCGCTCACCTCGTAGAGCGCGCCGCGGTGCGAGAACTCCTTCTCGTGCCACGCGCCGTCGAGCACCGTGAGCCACTCCGCGGTGCGCGCGTAGCGGTCGTCGTGCTCGTCGAAGCGGACCCCGTAGCGCCGCGCCTCGTCCTTCCACCAGCTCGAGACGACGTTGAGCGAGAGCCGCCCGCCGGAGATGCGGTCGACGTTCGCCGCCTGCTTGGCGAGGATCGCCGGCTGGTGAAACGTCGGACGCACCGCGACCATCAGCTCGAGCGTCTCCGTCACCGCGGCGAGCGCGGCGGCGGTGCTCCACGCGTCGAGCGAGGGCGCGTCGATCCCCTTGATGTCGTTCAGAAAGAGCTCGGCGATGAGCGTCAGGTCGTAGCCGAGCTCCTCGCTCCGCCGAGCGAGCTTCTTCACGTACTCCCACGACGCTTCCATTCCCTCCTCGGGAACGTTGCGCAGCCATCCGCCGAACACGGGGAGCCAGTAGCCGTAGCGCAGTCGCTGCTCGCTCATGCTCAGCCCTCCCCGCGCGCGACCGCCGCGTCGTACGCGGCGGCGGTGGCCGGCTCCTCGTGGCGCGCGGCACGGCGCGACTCGCCCGACCACGACGGCGCTGCTCCGCGCTTCACCCCGGCACGCTCCTCGATGAAGTCGACGAAGGGCTGCCACGGGTCGAAGCCGATCACGCGCGGCGCGTCGGCGACGAAGTTGGAGAGCGCGTTGACGTCGTAGTAGTAGTGCTTCCCGTCGCGGTCGTCGACGAGGAACTCGATCCCGCCGATGTCGAGCCCCACCTCGCGCGCGATGCGCTCGGCGCCGCCGACGATCTCCGCCGCCGGCGACGCGGCCTGCACGCGCATGCCGTTCTTCGGCGCGTCGATCGCGCACGCCGCGCGGGCGAGCGACTCGCCGCGCGTCGTCTGGCAGATGTCCGCGGGGCAGAGGTCGAACGAGCCCTCCGCCGGGAAGACGTCGATCGCGTAGAGGAACTTCCCGCCGAGCAGCTCGATGCGTGTGATGTGGCCGTCGCGGAGGGGAGCCGCCTCCTGGACGAGCGCGACGCCGTCGATGCCTAACGCGATGCGCCCCTCGTCGACCGCGGCGGCGAGCGCCGCCTCGTCGTCGTACTTCACGATCCCCGCGCCGCTGCCGCCGATGTTCGCCTTGACGAGCACGGGATAGCGGAGCTTCGCCGCCGCCTCGCGCACTCGCTCCGGCGAGTTCACGACGAAGGTCCGTGGATAGGGGAGGCCGAGTCCGGCGAGGACGTCGAGCTGCAACGCCTTCGAGATCTCCGTCTCGTACGGCCGCGACCCGTTGACGACGGGGACGCCGACGCGCTCGAGATGGCGCAGCCAGTTCAGGGTGTGAAAGGTGGACTGCGCGTGGCCGCGGAGATACGCGGACGGCGATGCCCGGTTGACGACCACCGACCAGGGAACGTCGGTCTCGGCGGGGTCGTAGACGTGCGCGGATGCATCCAGGCGCACGCAGGGAAGGTGGCGACGCTCGAGCTCCGCGAAGAGCGGACGGAACCAGTCCGGATGCTCGTGATAGATCGCGATCGGCTTCATGGAACCTCTCCATTGGGGTGACGACGCCGCGGCGGTTGCCATTCCGCGAGCGCCCGGTCCGCTCGACGAGTTCGAGCGGGTAGTGCGTTAGGCAGACGAACGGATACGGAAACGCCCCGGTTCCCGTCGGAACCGAGGCGCTGTTGCTCTCCTACGCTCGTACGCGAGCGTACCTAGATGCGCGACTCGGCTCGTGGCGGATGAGGCCACGTGAGACAACACGCGAGTGCGAGGTGCGAGCGCATGACGAATCGTAAGCGGGTCGACGACTGGGAGTCAACTGCGTTTCGTGTTTCGTGAAACGGAACTGCGGGGGGTGAAACGACCCGGCGGGGCGTGAGGTGTGAGGTTTCGTGACTCGTACTTCGTGAAACGGAAGGGCGGGCGGTGAGGTGTGAGGTTTCGTGGGGAGTGACTCGTGACCGGCGGCAGCTGCAGTCAACCGCTGTCGACGCGTGTCACGAGTCACGTGACACTCACCCACACACCTCACCCATCGCAGGGTAGTCTCACGAATCACGCATCCTCACTCCTCACTCCTCGCAGTCCCTAGAAGAGACCGTCGACGGAGAGGTACCGCTCTCCCGTGTCGTAGCAGAACGTCAGGATGCGGCTTCCCTGCGGCACATCAGGCAGCGTCTGCGCGACGGCGGCCAGCGACGCGCCGGACGAGGGGCCGATGAAGATCGCTTCCTCCTTCGCCGCGCGGACGGCGTACGCGTACGCGTCCTCCTCGGTCACCGCGACCGTGCCGTCGAGAACGGAGCGGTCGAGCACCGCGGGGATGAACCCCGTTCCGACGCCCTGGATTTTGTGCGGGCTCGGCGCGCCGCCGCTCAGCACCGCGGACTTCGCCGGCTCGACGGCGAGCACCTTCAGCTTCGGCCACTTCTCCTTGAGCGCCTCGCCGACCCCGGTGATGTGGCCGCCGGTGCCGACGCCCGTGATCAGGTAGTCGAGTCCGTCGGGGAAGTCGCGGAGGATCTCCTGCGCCGTGGTGCGGCGATGGACCGCCGGGTTGGCCGGGTTCTCGAACTGCTGCGGGATCCAGGAGCCGGGATTCTGCGCGCTCAGCTCCTTCGCTCGCTCGATCGCACCGCGCATCCCCTTCTCGCGCGCGGTGAGGTCGACCTCCGCGCCGTACGCCTTGAGGATGCGCCGCCGCTCGACCGACATCGACTCCGGCATGACGAGGATGAGCCGGTAGCCCTTCACCGCCGCGGCCATCGCCAGCCCGATCCCCGTGTTCCCCGAGGTCGGCTCGATGATCGTGCCGCCCTGCTTCAGGAGCCCGCGCTGCTCGGCGTCCTCGATCATCGCGATCCCGATGCGGTCCTTGATGCTCCCGCCGGGGTTCGCGCGCTCGAGCTTCATCCACACTTCGGCGCGCGGCCCGAAGAGCCTGTTGATGCGGACGTGCGGCGTGTTGCCGATCGTCTCGAGGATGTTGTTCGCTTTCATCGTGCTTCCGGCTCGGGGACTCGTGATGCGCTCCGGCGCTTCGTCGCCGCGGGCTGTAAGCAGGAGGCGGTATGCAGGAGGCATCATGCTTTCAGCCTTCAGCCTCCCGCCTCCTGCCTCCAACCCTACGCGCGCCTGGACTCAATCAAAACACGGACCCCGGCGCTCGTTCCAATCAGAACCGCGCGTCAACATACAGATAGACGCGCACGCCCCCCGAAGGCCGGATTCCCTTCGCGACGTCCGTGCGGAGGATCCCGTCGAAGAGGGAGCCGCCGACCCCGGCGCCGGCGAGCGGGCGCCCGGGATGCTGCCACGCGTCGCGACTCCCGGCCCAGCCGAGGTCGCCGAAGACGACCGGCTTGAAGGGGCCGCGCGACAGCGCGAGCTCGCCGCGGCCGAGCCAGAACGCGTCGCCGACCCCGCTCCCGGGATCGATCCCGCGCACCGTCTGCGGCCCGCCGATGAAGAACAGCTTCTGAATCGGCGCGTCCCCGCCCGCGAGCCCCGCCGCGCCGGTGAGCGCGCCCTCCGTGCCCAGGGGGAGCGGACGCGAGAGCGTGAGGTCGGCGAGCGCGCGCGAGTAATCGAAGGTCCCCGTCGCCGCCTCGCCGCGCGTGCTCGCAAGCAGCCGCCATCCGCGCGGATCGTCGCCGAAGGCCCGCGTCACCGTCACCCCGAGCCCTGCGACGTCGCCGCGCCGGGCGAGGATGTTCTCCGCGAACCGGCCGTTGCCGAGGTGCGCGAGCGAGACGTTGGTCTTCATCGGCGCGTCGCCTTCGTGCTCACCGAAGAGCCGCCATTGAACCACCGTGCGGTCGTTCGACGTCCGCGTCAGCTCGGCGCCGGTCGCGCGAAAGTAGAAGCCGTCGTCGCGCCCGAAGAGCAGCGCGCCCAACGATGCGCCGAGGGTGAACGGGTCTCCGTAGTCGCCGGCGACCGCGAGCCGGTGATAGGCGGTGAGGTCCCAGGTGCGGATGGGGTTCGTGTGCGAGATCCCGATCTCGCCACCCGGATGCAGATCGGCGACGCCGAAGCGCGCCACCGCGTGCGCCGCGTAGCCGCGCTTCAACCGCTGTTCGGCGCGGACACCCAGCGAGAGCCCTTCCACGCGATTGTAGCGCGTCAGCCCGCCGCCGATGCCGTAGAGGATCGTCGGCGGGGGACGCTTCCCTTCCTCGCCCTCCGCCTGGATCGACATCGCCCACTGCCGCAGCTCGTCGCGGTCGGTCGCGCCGAACACCACGTCGCTCGACTCGTAGATCGACGGCGGCAGATCGGGTGAGTGCGCGAGGACGGCGGTGTCACAGGGGACGACGATGAAGGTGCGCACGCCGAAGCGCGTCGTGATCTCGGTGCGTGTCCCCTTCAGCGACTCGACACACGCGGTCTTCTCGGCGCTCTGCAGGGAGTCGAGCTGCCGGCGCGCGGCGTTCCATGCCGAGTCGCCGGGGACATGCCCCTCGCGCGCCAGCGCGGCGGTGTCGGCGAGTGGGAGCCGCGCCGCGTACTGCGTGGCGAGCGAATCGAGCGCGGCACCTGGGAGCGGCGCTCCGCTCACGTCGTCGTAGGTGAAGCGCTCCTCCCACGACAGCGGGATGCGCATCGACCCGACCTCGACTCTCCCCTCGGCGGTGCGCGAGATCGGGAGCCACCAGTGTCCGCCCTGCAGCGCGAACTCCTGCGTCACCGCGGAGAGCGAGGCGCGCATGGGATGGAACGCGGACCTGATCCACCCCGGGATGTCGTCGTCCTTCTCGCCGTTCGCCCTGTCATGCGCGTCGTCCTCGTCGATCGCGATCCAGAGGTCGAGCGGGGAGGCGAGCCGATACGCGGCGCGGACGATCTGCGCGGTCTCGCGGTCGAGCCAGAGCGAGCCGACGACCGCGTTCCAGCGCGCGGCGCGCGGATTCACGCGCAGCTCGATGAGGTGGTACTCGCCGCCGCGCGGGATCCGGATCCCGACCGAGTCGCCGAGCGAGTACGTGTAGTACGCCTCGGCACCCGCGGCGAGGGGATGGATGATCTCCTCGTCGCCGACGTCCACCTTCCAACGGCCGACCGGCCAGAGGCGGTCCTCCCCGGGCACGTAGGGAAGGCCGATGGTCTCGGTGCTCGACGGGTCGCGGTCGTCATCCTTGTCGTCGTCGTCGAGCATCTGGACGGCGCGAGCGCCGTTGATCTGCACGAGCGCGCCGCGGTCGCGATCCCACCACACCTTCGCTGACTGTTCCCCGCGCGCGGCAAGGCGCTCGGGAGCGAGCGCGCGGAGCGCGATCCCCGCGGACATCCGCTGGTAGGCGGTGGCGCGATACGAGCGCAGCGTCGAGTCGACCGCGGTTCGCGCCTCGCGGGCGCGGAGGACGAGGGCGCGCGTCGCCGGGGTCGCGTACGCGCTCGCGATCAGCGCGGGGGTGACGGGGATGCGCTTCGCCGCGACCCGGCTCGCCTTGCAGGCGTCGTTGTCGCTGGAGCCCGTCGACAGCCCCGCGCACTCGCCGCTGTCGCGATCGCGGACGGTGAGGGTCACCGAATGGCCGCCCTTCTTCTTCGCGCTGTCGGACTTCGCGACGGGAACGGTGTCGCGGACCTGCGCCGGCGCGAGCGGCGCCGTCGCGGAAAGGATGGCAGCGAGAAGAGGGAGCAGCATGGGAAGGCTGGAGGGGATCCCGATAGTACGCGAGGCGCGGGGGGAGGTTTCCGGATCTGCGGGGGATGGAGACATTCGCTGTCCGGGGGGGCATCGGATCGCTCCGAGCTCGTTTCGGCGGAGACCACCGCTCGACGTGAGCGCTTCTTTCTCCGAAGCTGTGTGCCTTTCTCCCCCCGGCTGCTTGCCGTGGCAACAGCTATTGCGACACGAAGTACACGAAGGACCACGAAGGGTGCGTCAGCAACATCTTCGTGTACCTTCGTGCCCTTCGTGATTCGACTGCAGCAGGGGCAAGCGGCCCGTTGCGGCGAGGAGCCCACCCGCCACACGGAGCGATCCGATGCCACCCTCGAACGGCACCGCGATCCGGGCCAACGCCCAACCTTGCGCGCCCTCTGCCCCGCGCCCTGATTTCCCTTCCCTCCTCCCTCGCCCAGACATGCGCCGCACCGCTCTTCTCGCTCTCGCGCTCGCCGCCGCCCCCGCGCTTCTCTCCTCGCAGCAGTCCGCGCCCATCGACTGGAACGCCACGCGCGACGAGACCGTGCGGTTGATGCAGGAGTACTTCCGCATCAACACCACGAACCCGCCCGGCAACGAGCTGCAGACCGCGCTCTGGCTCAAGGGAGTTCTCGAGAAGGAAGGCTTCGAGACGCAGATCCTCGACACCGTCTCGCTCGGCGCCGGCAGGGCGAACTTCTACGCGCGGCTCAAGGGGAACGGGAGCAAGAAGGCGATCGCCCTCGTGCATCACATGGACGTCGTCCCCGCGACTCCCTCGTACTGGACCCAGGATCCGTTTGGTGGCCAGATCGTCGACGGGTACATCTACGGCCGCGGCGCGCTCGACATGAAGAGCGAGGGGATCGCCCACCTCATGGCGATGCTGCTGCTCAAGCGGAGCGGAGTGCAGCTCAATCGCGACATCGTCTTCATCGGCAACGCCGACGAGGAGCTGGGCTCGACGGGCGCGATCCAGTTCGTCGAGAAGCATCCCGATCTGCTGAAGGACGTCGAGTTCCTCATCACCGAGGGCGGCGACAACGCGGTCGAGAACGGGAAGCTCAGGTACTGGGGCGTCGGCGTCGCCGAGAAGCGTACCTTCTGGCAGAGCGTCACCGTGAAGGGGACGCCCTCGCACGGCTCGCGTCCGACGAAGCAGAACCCCGTGCCGAAGCTCGTGCGCGCGCTGGCGAAGATCGCCGACTACGAGACGCCGATCCACGTGACGCCGGGAGTCGCGAAGTACTTCCGCGACATCGCGCCGATGTACGCGGGGGAGCAGCGGCGCTGGCTGTCGGACGTCGCGACCGCGGTGAAGAACCCGCGGGCGAAGGCGTGGATCACGAACGACGTCTACTGGAACGCGATCCTCCGCAACACCATCTCCCTCACCGGGCTGCAGGGGTCGAACAAGACGAACGTGATCCCGCCCGAGGCGACGGCGAAGCTCGACATTCGTCTCCTTCCCGATCAGGATCCCGCCGCGTTCCTCGCGACGCTGAAGCGAATCGTGAACGACAGCTCGGTGCACTTCAGCACCGACCTGCAGCCGAAGACGCCGCTCGAGAGCCCGACCGAGACCGATCTCTTCCGGGCGATCGAGCGCGCGGCGCACGACCGCGATCCGAAGGCGATCGTGACGACGCCGATGCTCACCGGCGCGACCGACCGGCCCACGTACCGGAAGCTCGGGATCGTGACCTACGGGTTCGACCCCTTCATGACCGACGCCGCCGACGCGCAGAAGGGCGTGCACGGGAACGACGAGCGCATCTCGGTGCAGAACGCGGGCTTCGGGGTGCACTTCCTCTACGACATCCTGCGCTACGCTCAGTGACCGAGGTCGGCGAGAGGGGGTCGGCGGCCGGGGGTCGGGGGTCAGCGGATCTCGCGCCGGAGGCGTTCGTCGAGTACGGGAAGCGGCTCGTCGAGTGGATCGGGGAGTTTCTCGCGAACCCCGAGCGCTATCCGGTGCTCGCGCGAGTGAAGCCTGGCGACATCGCCGCCTCCCTTCCGCTATCGCCACCCGCGCGCGGCGAGCGACTCGACGCGATCCTCGCCGACTTCGAGACGAAGATCCTTCCCGGCATCACGCACTGGAACCATCCCGGATTCTTCGCCTACTTCTCGATCAGCGCGTCGGCGCCCGGGATACTCGGCGAGCTGCTCGCCTCGGCGCTCAACGTCAACGCGATGCTCTGGCGGACGTCGCCCGCGGCGACGGAGCTCGAGCTGCGCGCGCTCGACTGGCTGCGCCAGCTGCTTGGCCTCGCCGACGACTGGCACGGCCACATCAACGACACGGCATCCATCTCGACGATGCTCGCTCTCGCCGCGGCGCGCGAGGCGGCGGGGTTGGATGTGCGCGAGCGCGGGATGGCCGGCCGCGGCGACCTTCCGGTGCTCCGCGTCTACTGCTCCGAGCACGCGCACTCGAGCGTGGACAAGGGCGCGATAACGTTAGGCATCGGCCACGAGAACGTCGTCCACGTCGCGGCGGACGGGGAGTTCCGGATGCGACCCGACCTCCTGCGCGAGGCGATCGCGGCGGATCTGGCGCGCGGCATGCTTCCTCTCGCCGTCGTCGCGACGGTGGGGACGACGAGCACGACGAGCATCGATCCCGTGCGGGAGATCGCGGGAGTGATCCGCGAGGTGGCCGCGACGGGGAGCGGAGCGAACCCGGAGCTCCGTACGAGCGCGCGGCCGTGGCTGCACATAGACGGCGCCTACGGCGGCACCGCGGCCGTCGTCCCCGAGATGCGCGGCGTTCTCGACGGCGTCGACCTCGCCGACTCCTTCGTCGTGAACCCGCACAAGTGGCTGTTCACCCCCATCGACTGCTCGGCGCTCTACGTGAAGCGGCCGGAGATCCTGAAGCGCGCCTTCTCGCTGGTGCCCGAGTATCTCGTCACGCGCGAGGCGGCGCCGGTGGAGAACCTGATGGACTACGGCGTCCAGCTCGGGCGCCGCTTCCGGGCGCTCAAGCTGTGGATGGTGATCCGCGCGTTCGGCGCCGAGGGGTTGGCCGAGCGGATTCGCGCGCACTGCGCGCTCGCGCGGACGTTCGCGGGCTGGGTGGAGGCCGCGCGCTGCTGGGAGGTCGTCGCGCCGGTGCCCTTCTCGACCGTGTGCTTCCGGTATGCGCCGGAGGGCGTGAGCGAGAGGAATCTCGAGACGATCAACACGCGGATCCTGGACCGCGTGAACGACTCGGGCAGCGTGTTTCTCTCGCACACGAAGCTGAACGGGCGCTACGTGCTGCGGCTGGCGATCGGGAACATCAGGACGGAGGAGCGGCACGTCGCGCAGGCGTGGCGGCTGCTGCGGGAGGCCGCGGCGTGAAGCGGGCGACGATGTTCCTTGCGTTCTGTGCTCCGCTCGCGCTGCACGCGCAATCGGTGCGAGGCCGGGTGACGAATACCGACGGCAGCCCGCTGCCCTTCGCGCGCGTCGGGTTGCTCGCGGATTCGCTCCGCTCGGCCCCGCGTCTCGCGCAGGCCGACGCGGACGCCAACGGGCGCTTCGCGTTCATGACAGTGCCGGACGGCGCGCGCTTCATGTGGATCGGGCGCATCGGCTACGCGCCGGTCATCGTGCGACTACCCGGCAGCCCCGGCGACAGCATCGTCGTCGCGCTCGAGGAATGGCGCGTGGGGCAGCATCGGCGCGACTCCGTCGAGCGGGTACGGCATCTCGCCCGCGTCGCGATCGCCCGGTCGCGTCCGCGTCACTGGGTGTGCACGCTCGGCGATGCAGTTGCCCGCAAGCGTGCGGCGGCGGCGTATCTGGAATTCGTCGCCGCGGAGCCGGCCATGATGGGAAAGACGGGAATCGAATATGACGTCCCGAAGGATTCGGCGGCGTTCGTACGAATGTTCGTGCGCCCGTTGAGCGGCGACGAATGCCGTCGATTCGTCGAGGGCTACGAGCGCCACAGCTCGGGATTCGAGACCGACACCGTCGAGGTCTATCGATTCGGGCGAGCGCTCTATCTGCCTTGGCTCGGCGACGCGGGTGGCGGGTTCGCGGATGCGGATGGAAAGGTCCTCACCATCTTCATCGTCCCCGACTGAAGAGCGGCCGGTGGCGGTGAAGCGCAGTCAGGCCTCGCGGACGGCGTTGGTGCAGTGATCGCCCGCTCTCACGCCATCTCCCACTCGAACACCGCGATCTCCGGCGGCGCGAAGAAGCGCACCGGCACGAGCGTCTCCCCGATCCCGCGCGACACGTAGAGCGGGATCTTCGCGTCGCGGTACCACCCGGCGACGTACGGCCCGCTCCCCGCCGGCGTGACCGGCGCCCACCCGCCTAACGTCACCTGCCCGCCGTGCGTATGGCCGCTGAGCACGAGCGACGGCCGGTGCGGCGTGAGCGAGTGCCCGCCCGCCGTTTCCGTCGTTGCCGTCGTCCCTTCCGCCTCGCCCCTGGCCCCTGAAGGCACCGGGCAGCTCATTGCGCCCGACACGAACCGCACGACATGGTCCCGCTGCACCGGACAGTGCGCGAGCACGAGATGGTTCGGCGACGGCTCGACGCCGCGCAGCGCGCGCGCGATGTCCGGGAATCCGCTCTGCGAGGAATCGAGCCCCGTCACCAGCAGCCGTTTCCCGTTCACCCGCATCACCGCGCTCTCGTTGTTCAGTACGCGGCAGCCGTGGCGCGCGAAGACGTCGGCGGTGCTGCGCAGGTCGATCTTCAGGTAGTGCTCCCAGTTCCCCCAGGTCGCCAGCTTTGGCGTTCCCGGGTCGAGCAGGGAGAGGAAATCGTCGAGCCGAGGATTCGAGTCGTCGCGGTCGATGCTGTCGCCTGTGATGACGATCAGATGGGGATCGGCGTGCGCGATCTCGCGCGCGATGCGCTCGTGAAAGGGCCCGATCGGCGAGAGGTGCAGATCGGTGAGCTGGACGATCCGCACCCGGCGCTCGTCCGCGGCGGCGCCGGGCGAGCGCACGCGGTGACGAGTGACCGTCAGCCGGCGCGGCTCGACGAGCGCCGCGTCGGCGAGGAGCAGCGTCGCGGCGGCACCCCCCGCGGCGATAAAGCGTCTACGATTCACTCAACCCCGCGTCGGCATGGAGGCGAAGTGGACGTGGTGACGGGGGATTCCGCTTCGACCTGGAAGTAGACACGGGACCGGGGGAGCGAGCAGGGGATGCGGCGACGACATGGAACGTGGCGCCGGGAGCCCTCCCCCGTCCCACGTCCCCCGTCGTCCCGGCCCCACCCTCGCTCCCCCGTCTCCACGTTCACTCCCACGTCGAGGTGGCTCTATTCGTATCGCAGCGCCATGATCGGATCCAGCGCTGCCGCGCGCCGCGCCGGCCAGACGCCGAAGAGGATTCCGACCCCCGCCGAGAATATCAGCGCGATCACCACGCTCGCCACCGAGACCGACGTCGTCCACTGCGCGAGGCGGCTCATCACCATCGCCCCCCCGGCCCCGAGCAGTACCCCGCCGATCCCGCCGAGGATGCAGAGCACCACGGCCTCGATGAGAAACTGCAGGAGGATGTTCGCCCGCGTCGCGCCGAGCGCCTTCCGCACGCCGATCTCCCGCGTCCGCTCGGTCACCGACACGAGCATGATGTTCATGATCCCGATCCCGCCGACGAGCTGGCTCACCGCCGCGATCCCCGCCAGCAGGTACGTGAACACCTGCGTCGTCTCGCCGAGCGTCGAGAGGAAGTCGGACTGGTTGCGGATCTGGAAGTCGTCGCTCGCGCCCGGGCGGAGCTGGTGCTCGCGGCGGAGGATCTTCTGGATCTCGGCCATCGTCTCCGGGATCTTCGCCTCCGTCGGCGCGAGCACGTTGATCGAGCGCAGCCGGTCGGTGCCGAAGGCGCGGAAGCGCGCCGTGTTGATCGGGATGAGGATCTGGTCGTCGGGGTTCTGGAAGCCGCCCGTCTGCCCCTTCGACGCGAGTACGCCGACGACGTTGTACAGCAGTCCGCCGATGCGCACGTCCTCGCCGACCAGCGATGCCGGATCCGCGACGCCGAGGTTGTCGGGGATCGCCGCGCCGAGCACGGCGACGCGAGCGCGCGCGCGGTCCTCCGCGTCGCTGAACATCCGGCCGACGGCGATGGTGTACTTGCGCACGTCGGGATAGTTCGACGACGTCCCGATCACCTGGGTGTTCGCGTTCTTGTTGACGTACTGGATCTGCTGGTTCTGCGTCATCTCCGGCTCGACGGCGGCGATGATCGTCGCGCGCTCCTCGAGGGCGATCGCGTCGTCGAGGGTCAGCTTGGCGCGATCGGTCCCCGATGCGACGCCGCGCCCGAACACCTGCCCCGGAATGACGGTGAGCAGCGTCGTGCCGAGCGCCGCGATGCGCTTGTTCACCGACTCCTGCGCGCCGCGCCCGAGCGCGACCATCGCCACCACCGCCGCGACGCCGATGACGACGCCGAGCATCGTCAGCACGGAGCGCAGCTTGTTGACGCGCAGCGCGCTGAGCGCGACCGCGACCGTCTCACCGATCAGCATCTGTCCGCCGAGCATATGATCAGGGCCTCCCGCCCCCGCCGCCGCGCGCGCCGCCACCGCGCGTCCCGCCGCCACCACCGCCGCCCGACGACAGCGGCCCCGCGGTCATCGTGCGGATGCGCGCCTGCTGGTCCTGGCGCTGCTGCTGCAGCGTCGCCGATCCGAGGAGCGCGACCTCGTCGCCCTCCTTC
>JABFXC010000008.1 GCA_013361935.1 Gemmatimonadaceae bacterium | reverse complement strand
GTGGAGCGGGCAGACAGACGAAGGTGAACTCGGGTTCACGTACCGCGCGGCTGATCATGTCCTTCACGTGACCGGGTGCAGTGCGGAGCTGACAGGCGATACGGCCTCGCGGTTCGCGACAGACGTGGACACGACGAATCGAGTGCTGTCGCGCGTGCGAGCGACGGAATACAAGCGCGCTCCGAAGCCGGTCTTTCCACGTACCGCGCATGTTCGCTAGCATGATAGTGTGCGAGCCTACCGGCGGCATTGCTACCGCCCAGCACGAGAGGAAGAATGCTGACTCTGTCTAAGATACCAGGCTTGGAGATGCCCACCCGCAATGTGCTGGCGATGCTTGCCATTCTAGCTGCTGCCGGATGTTCAACTCGGCAATTCGGTCTGGCGAGTGTGGGGCGGCAGGAGGATTCTTGGGCGGCGGCGCTCGTGGGGTCCTGGGCTTTCGTCGAACCCGCGGCGGGTAGTCTCGCCGGAACGGCCTCACCGGGCGACACAGCAGTCTGGGAGATCGAACGCGAAGGTCGTCTCAGACACCTGCAGGTTCGCGCCCGTGCTGGTGAGACAGTGGCCGACGAGCGCGAGATTCAGCTCGCGTGGTGGTGGGTCGAATCGCGGCATGGCGGCGACGTAACCGAGCGTGTCCTATGCACCAGTGCCCGGCCTAGTCGGGGCCGTCAGTGTGGCCGCATAACGTTCGACACAGTCGCCGCGCCGGACGCACATCGCGGCACGCGAATGACGTGGCGCGGCCTGACGTTCAAGTCGCAGCACTGGGTGTTCGTGAGGCGTGCGAGATGATGGCAGCGCACGGAGGACACCGCAGGCCGCGGTTCGATGCCCACGGACAATTCACGTCAGTCGCGCGTCGTACCCCCTCCCGCGTTCACGCCCTCGAAGGGCTCCATGTGAATGAGCACGCTGCTCACCGACGGCACGGCAAACTGAATGGCGTGCTTTACGCTGCCGCTCAGCGCATGCGCATCGCGCAGCGAGAGCTCGGGGCGAGCCTGCACATGCACGTCGACTAGAAAATCGAGCCCCGACCCCCGCACTCGGAGATGCTCGATGGCAAGCACGCCCGGAACCCCGCACGCAACACGAGCAATCTGCGTCGTGATTTCCCCGGTCGGCGACCGATCCATCAGCGCATTCACAGCGGGACCAAGCATCAAGCCGCCATTGACGGCAATCATCGCCGCAGCGACAAGCGCGGCCCAGTCATCGGCTGACTCCCACCCGCTCCCGCCACGCCACCGCGCGCCGGCCAAGGCGATCGCGATTCCGATGACTGCTGCCCCGGAACTGATCGCGTCCGATGCGTGATGCCATGCGTCCGCTTTCACGGCCGAGCTTCCAACGGCGTGACCAACCTCGCCGACCCGTTTGGCGAGAATGCCCTTGATCACGATTACCGCAGCGGCAACTCCAAGGGTGAACGGGGCCGGGAGCGAGTGTGGAGTCCGAATCTCCCGGATCGCCGCGATGGTGATTCCAGCTGCTGCGGCGAGCAGCAGCATCGCAACCAGTGCCGTCGCGATGGATTCTGCTTTTCCGTGACCGAAGGGATGATCCTCATCGGCCGGCTGCGCTGCGATCGCGAGCCCGCGCCAGACGATGATCCCGCCAAAAATATCCGTCGATGATTCGACCGCGTCGGCAATGAGGACGTAGGCATTGCCAAGGATTCCTGCGGCGAGCTTCGCGATGACGAGGATCGTGTTGACAACGAGACCAGACTGCGCCGCGCGGATACCGCGGGCGGTTCGCTGGTCGCGCGCGGGCGCGGGAACGTCCATCACGGTGGGATCTGACATTATCGAAGGCGCGTTCGAAGCGCGGCTACGGCGTCACGCGAATGGAAAAATAGACACTTCGCCCGATCGCCGGGATGATGCCAGGACCCGGATATTCATCGGTGCGACGGGTGAAGTAATGCCGGCCGGCAACGTTGTTGACGCCTGCCTGCGCGCGCCAATGCTCGCCCATGCGCATGGTCGCCGACCAGTCGAGCACCGTATATGCCGGAATCCGCCCGATCACTGCGTCGTCACTACGCTCGGTGTTGTTTGCATCGCCATACGCGGAACCGACGACGCTGGCGAGGAGCGTGCTGCCTAACGGGCCGCGGGCCAGTGTCAGGCCAGCCCGTTCGACGACGCGCGACGCATACTCGACACCGCGGCCATCAAACTCGCCGCTCGTGTAGTGTGCATCGATCAGGGCAAGCGAATTGAAGACGGTAACCGACTGGGTGACCGCATCGTCCAAGCCTCGCGCCAGAATCGGCGTGACTTCGACATAACTCTCCACGCCCTGATGCACGCTGTTCGCGACGTTGGTGCGCTCGGTGAACGTTGCTCCCATGCTGTCAGTGCGCGAGACCAGACCGATTCGCCCGTCGACGGACAGGCGGAAGATGCCGACATCGAAGCGGATGCGATCATCAGCGAGCGTGCCACGCACCCCCAGGTCTGCGTTGACTCCGCGCGTATCATGGAGTTGGGGATCGATGCGTGAGACACTTCCCACCGGCGTCAGCGACGAGTAGTCGATCGGGCGATAGGCCTGGGTCACGTTCGCATAGAGGCCCGTCGTCGCCGAGGCGATCCAGCTCGCGCCAAGTCCGCCTAACGGGACGGCGCGGCTCTTCGACTGTGGGGCAAAGCTCGTATCCGTGTAGCCATCCGCTCGCGAACGGAGCGTCTCGATGCGAAGCCCAGGCTGCAGCGTCAGGCGTGACCCGAGGTGCACCGCGTTCTCCGCCCAGGCGGCGACGTTCGCATTGGCGAAGCGGATGTCGTACTCGTACGGCCCGACCAGCGATAGGTCGAAGTCCGATCCCGTGCTGCCTTCTCCGCCTCCCTGACGGTGCATCGTCCCGTTGAACCAGCGCACCCCGGTGGCGAGCGAGCTGCGGGCACCGAAGAGGCGGTAGTCGGCGAGCACGCGCAGTTCTTCGGTAAGGTTCCGGAATCCCTCTCGCTCCACCTCCCGGGGAACGAAGGCACCCGTCACTGGATCGATTTCATCGAGCGCGCCCGGGCCCCCGTCTTCATTGCGCCAGACGAGCGAGCGTGAGCTGCCTAGTACCGACGTCACGCTCTGCACCCGCACGCGCTTCACCGGCTGCCAATCAAGCGAGACCGAGGCGATGTTCCAAGGAGAGGTGAGCCAATTGCGCGCACGGAATGATTGGCGTGCACCAGATGCAAGCTGCGCGTCCGACAGACCCCCCGGCATGTGGATGCGGTTGCGCAGCATCGAATAATCAGCGGACGCGGTCAATGTCGGCGTGATCGCAATCTCGAGCGCGGCGTAGGCGCTCGTCTGCGCGTTGTCAGAGTTCGGGCGCCAGCCACCCTGCGTATGGCGCTGCGCGTAGGTGAACCACCGCCACCGCCCACTCTCACCACCGAGCGAGCCGTAGGTGTTGGCCAAACCAAAACTTCCGTTCGTCTGCTGGACGTCGAGTGCCGCTGTCCGCGCCGCAACCCCTCGTCGCATCACATAGTTGACGACCCCGCCGAGCTGAGGACCGAACTGCAGTCCGCCGGCGCCGCGGACGATCTCGATGCGCTCGACCGCCTCCATCGGTGGGGAGTAGTACGTCTCGGGGTAGCCGTAGGGATCGGCGGCGATCATCACGCCGTTCTGCCTGACGTTCATCTCGATCGACTGCGTTGGATTCAGTCCGCGCAGCGCGATGCCATTTGACGGGAAACCGCTCCCTTCCGTCTCGGCAACGGTCAGCCCCGGTATACGCCCCAACACCTGACGCGCGACGTTCTGCGCTGTGTTCGCGCCGACGCTGTCGACGAGCACGGCCTCGGTGCGCTTCCCGGTCAGCAGTACAGTTCCATAGCGATCGGGGAGGAACGTGATGGTTCGGGGGGCCGCTGGCGCGGTCACGCGGACCGTCGCGAGCCGGCCGACCACCGTGTCAGGCGGCGGCGTGGGGGCCGGAGACGGCGTCTGGGCAAGCGCTGGCAGGCTGGCGGTTGCAAGCGCTGCGGCGGCGAGTACGGCGAGGCGCGCCAAGGGCGGGGAAGGCAGAGGTCCCAGGAAGTGCAAACGCATCGGTGGACAGGAATGGTCGAGGTTTCCTTGACAGGCTAGAGAGATAAACGACAATCCGGATAGATTCAATCGGGATTAAGCTGCTAGGCGTTCAGTGCCAACGAGACCCATTGACCCTGAACCTTACTTCAGGGTTTAGGATTCGTTTTGGAGGGCCAATGCGCATTGGAGAAGTCGCCACTAACGCCCGGGTCAGCGTCGAGACGCTGCGCTATTACGAACGCCGCGGTCTGTTGCCGAACCCCGAGCGATCAGCATCTGGCTATCGCTCTTACGGCCCGGACACCGTTCGTCGCGTGCGCTTTGTTCGTCATGCGCAACAATTGGGGTTCACGCTCGACGAGATCGCTGACCTCCTCGGCATGTGGGAGGACTCGGCGACATCGTGCGAGCAGGTGGCTGACCGCGCCGCCGCAACGCTGACGCGGATCGACGCGAAGATGGAGCAGCTCGCACGGATGCGTGTCGCGCTAGCGAAATACGTAAGCGCATGTCACGCGCACGAAACGCTCGCGGATTGTCCGCTCCTCGTATCGCTCGGCCGTTTGGAGGACTAGATGAAGCTGGATCTCAAGGTCAGCGGAATGACATGTCTTGACTGCTCGCGTCATGTGACCCGAGCGCTCGAGCGAGTCGAGGGCGTGCAGTCGGCGACCGTTGACTACCGTGCGGGCAGTGCGACCCTCGAAGTCTCCCCTTCAATCCCCGTCGCCGCCTTGATAACGGCTGTCGAGCGTGCCGGGTATCACGCGGAGCTAGCAAACGAAGCACCGACATCGACTGCAACGAGCCCATCGCGGCCAGTCGCAGGTTTTGAGTCCCTGACCGTTAGGCAGGAGGCCGCAGGCGTTGCGGATTTCGACGTCCTGATCATCGGTACGGGCGGCGCCGGAGTCGCCGCGGCGATACAGGCGGCCGGGATGGGCGCCAAAGTCGCGATTGTCGAAGCCAGTGTACTCGGCGGGACCTGCGTGAATGTCGGCTGCATCCCGTCGAAAAACCTGATCGAGGCCGCGGCGCGGTACCACGACGCGCGGACCGGTTTTCCTGGCGTGGCGCCGTGTACGCCGTCGCTGGATTGGAAGGCTGTGCTCGCGCAGAAGAATGAGCTCGTCGCTGACCTTCGCCAGGCGAAGTACGCTGACGTGCTCGCATCCTACCCCGGCGTGGCAATCCTCGCGGGCCACGCAGTCCTTGCAGGTGGCGGACGCGTTCGGGTTGGGGACGTCGAGCATCGCGCGCGAAAGATCATCATCGCGACCGGGGCGTCGCCGTCCAACCCGCCCATAGAAGGGCTGGAAGACGTCGACACGTTGACCAGCACGACCGCGATGGAGCTCGACCAGCTGCCGACGTCGCTGCTCGTGATCGGCGGCAGCGCGATCGGTCTCGAACTTGGCCAGATGTTCGCGCGATTCGGCGTCAAAGTGACGATCGTTGAGCTGGCCCAGCGCATCCTGCCGAACGAAGATGAGGCGGTGTCGGAATCGTTGAAGCCACTGTTGGTCGAGGAAGGACTCGAGATCCACACCGGCATGACGCCGACTCGCGTCGAGAAGAACGAGAGCGGAATAGTTCTTCACGTGTCACAGGGGAGTCTCACCGGAGAGCTGCGGGCCGAGCGGGTACTGGTCGCAGCCGGGCGTCGTCCAAACACCGAGGGGCTCGGGCTGAGCGACGCGGGAGTCCGCACGACGCCTAACGGTTACATCGAAGTCGACGCAACGATGCGATGCTCCACCCCGGATATTTATGCGGCGGGGGATGTGACGGGCGGCCCCGGGTACGTGTACGTCGCAGCGGCCGGAGGCCGCGTCGCGGCCGAGAACGCGGTCAGGAGTCTCGCGTCTGCAGGGACAGCGAGCGCCGATCCGCAGGAGCTCGACCTGTCAGCGGTGCCTAACGTCACGTTCACCGCGCCGCAGGTCGGCTCGGTCGGCTTGAGCGAAGCCAGCGCGCGGGGTGCGGGGTACAACGTTCAGGTCAGCACGCTCGACATGGCGCAGGTGCCACGCGCGATCGTGAGTCGAGCAACCGGGGGGATGGTGAAGATCGTGTCGGACGCTGCGAGCGGGCGGATCCTTGGAGTGCACGCGGTTGGGCCGCATGCGGGCGACCTGATGGGAGAGGCGACGCTGGCGGTGCGGTTCGGGCTTACTGCTCGCGACCTGGCAGGCACGCTGCACCCGTACCTGACGTGGGCCGAGAGCATGAAGCTGGCGGCGCAGGGGTTCTCGATGGACGTCAGCAAGCTGAGTTGCTGCGCATGAAACGATCGACCATGACCGGTGCGGGCGCAGTGAGCGCCGCGTTCCTCGCGTCGCTCTGCTGCATCGGCCCAGTCGTCTTCGTCACGCTTGGCATCGGCGCGGGACTGGCGAGCAGGTTTGAGCCGCTTCGACCGATCTTCGTCGCTCTGACGGTTGCGCTGGTTGGCGCGGGCTTCTACGCGGTGTACGGAAAGCCGCCTGTTCCGATCGGCCGGACGTGTGAGCCCGACGAAAGGTGCGCGGTGCCACGGAACTCCAGGCGGGACGAGGCGATCCTATGGGCAGCGACAGTACTGGCGATTCTGCTGCTGACGTTTCCGCAGTGGTCGCTCTGGTTCGTCTGAACGTAAACGCGGTCGCCGGGCGACTGCGCATCCTCAACGACACGCGAAGGAATTGGCCATGAACAGGACGTTGTCCACGACGATCGCGATCGGCGCGTTTGCCGCACTGGCGATCTGTCCGCTCTGCAAGACGCCAGCGAACGCGAGTCCCGCTGCACAGGTCGCGACTCTCCGCGTCGAGCCTGCGGCTCCGCGCACCGTCAGGCTGCACATCGCGGGCATGACCTGCGGCGGGTGCGTCTTCGGAACGAAGAAGGTGCTGGCGAAGCTTGATGGAGTTACTGCTGCGAAGGTCAGCTACGAGAAGGCCGAGGCAGTCGTCACGTACGACGATGAGAAAGTGACCGTCGAGCAAATGATTGCGGCGGTCGCAACGCTGGGATACAAGGCATCTGTCGCTGATCCTGCGAGCGCAACTCCATCGATTCGGTAGGGGTCGATGATCCAGCTTTCTCGCGGCATCAACACGTGAAATGACGAATCGCATGACAAAAGCGTTGTCAGGGTACGGCGGTGGGGCGGGCGCCGTCGCCGCAGCGTTGGCTGCGCTCTGTTGCGCCGGAGCTCCGATCATCGTGAGCGTACTGGCGGCGACAGGGCTGAGTTTTCTTCGCAGCGACGCGATTCTGCTTCCCATCATCGCCGTCGCGCTCGCGGTTGCGCTGTTTGGATTCTGGAGAGGAAGAGCGCTCCATCACTCTGCGACACCGTTCGTATGTGGTGCGCTCGGAGCGATTGGGTTGGTGTTCGGGGTCGTGTTCCTTCACGGATTCATCGCGAAACTGTTTATCGGCGCAGGAGCGGTTGCGCTACTGATCGCGACAGTCTGGAACGCACGACTCATTGGCCGCTGCGATGTTCCCGTCTCGCGGACACCGCGGGTGCCTCAGTGAATACGCGTGTCTGCGCGAGCGGCATCCGATGAGCGCCGCCACAATCGCCCGCTCGCTTGCCTTGTTTGCGATAGCGGGGCTCGCGGAGATCGCTGGCGGGTATCTGATCTGGAGAACGCTCCGAAACGGCGCGGGAGTGTTCGTCGCTCTGGCGGGCGCGGTGCTGTTGATCGCGTACGGGGTGATACCGACATTCCAACCGACAAGCTTCGGTCGTACATATGCCGCGTACGGCGGCGTATTCATCATTCTGTCGCTTGCATGGGGATGGGCGATCGATCGCATCCGTCCCGACCTTCCGGACGTCGCCGGGGCGCTCATCTGTCTTCTTGGCGTTGCCATCATCATGTATTGGCCGCGCACGTGAGCGCGTAACGCTTGCGCTAATTCACGGGTTGTTGAACATGACCGACTCCTTGAAGCCGCGAGTCATTGAGCCAGGCATTCTCGAGGCACTCTCCTGCGCCCTGCCGGCCTCCGAAGCAGATCGTCGGCGGGCCGAGACCGCAGCGCTCTTCGGGAAAGCCGTAAGCTGTGAGTGGATAGTCGACGGTGCCCGTGTGTCGTTCGCGCCAAGCGAGGACATGGCGCGCGCGGTTCTCGACTTTGTGCTCGTCGAACGCGCCTGCTGCGCGCAGCTCTCCTATCAGATCGAATCGACCGCGCCCCATGAGCGTATTGCGCTGGTCCTTCGTGGACCGGTTGGCTTGGTCGAGTCGATTCGAGCATGGACCGGAGGGGAACGATCAGCGCCCGCCTCTTTGATGCACGGTGCTTAGAGACGTCGCGGGGAATGTCGCGGGACTTGTCGCGGGACTTTGCGTTTCCTTCCGTTCTTTCGAGTTGATTAGGGGAGGCTTGCGACCGGTTACGGACCCTCTAGCTATCCCAAACTTGCTGGTCACCGTTCTGAAAATCCGCGTGTCGGCGGTTCGATTCCGTCCCTGGCCACTGCTCGCGGATGTTCGCGAATGCGATCGTAGAAACAAGTCAGTCCAAGACGAAGCGCCCCGGGGCTCGACCCTCAGGGCGCTTTTTCTTCTTCCGCGGCGGCACGGTCCAAATCACGCAGGTTACAGAGATCAGAACCTCTGCCTGACAGGTCATCAATGCCGAGATCCGCGTGACGCCCCGGTCCGAGCACGGTCTACTGCTGGCGTTAGGCCTGACGATCGCCGCCGCGTGTACCACCGGTGCGCTCGACGCCGATGAGCGACGGAACGTCCCGCACCGCGTCGGAACCCTCGCGAAGCCGGAATGGGAGACCGCGGCGTGGGAACTCGGCCGCTACAAGGCATCGGGCACCCGCCTGGACGTCGCCGCGATGCGCGCCGGCGGACCAATCGTAGCCCTGCTGCAGCGACAGCCGCTCGCGGCGTACGAGATCATTCTCGAGGGGCCGGCGACGCCGCGCCACGCCACCGTCACAGGCGGGCGTGTGCAGGACGCGCGATACGGCGCGAACCCGCCGCTCGGGAAGCCGGTGGACGTCATCGGTGTCAGCGCCGACGGCGCCGGGTGGTATCTCGATGCCGACAGCAGCCGCATCGTGAGCGAAGACGTCGGGGGCGTGCACCGCGTCGAGGCGTCGCTCGGCGCGCACACCGCTCCGACTACGGGTTGTCTGCTCGGCGATCGTGCGGTCGCCTTCCTCGACTCGGCGCACGTCGGGACGGTGTTCGTCGAGAGCGTCGCGGCGGCGGCCGATGTCCGCGCGCTTCGGTTTCCGCCGGGCTTCGTCGACGACGGCGACGTGCGGTGGACGGACCTCCGCTTCAGCGGATCGCGCGGCGGGCCGTGCGTGCTCTGGGCACCGCGGATGCGCACGGTGATGCTCGTCTCCGATTCGGCGGTGCGGCCGATGGGGCCGCTGGTCAAACCGGTGAAGCGGGAGCCGTGGTACGAGCGCGGCTGGCGCTGGATCACCCGGCAGCCGGGGCCCACGTACGTGATCGACGCGTCGAGCTTCCCCGGCGGCGTCGCGCTCGTCTCCGGCGGGCGGACGCGGGGCGCACGGCGGATGATCGACCTGTACGCCGACGCGGGTACCTACCGCGAGACGATGGTACTGCGGATGTCGGCGATGCGCGTCGCGGGCAACGGGGCGCGGCTCTACGTGCTTCGCCAGAACGGAGACAGCGTGCTGCTCGCGTCGTACGTTCTGCCGCCGGCGGTCCGCGCGCTGGCGCCGGAGAGCGGCGACGAGACAGTACTGCGGGTCGATCGCCTCGCCGGCGCGCGAACGGCGCCGGGCGCCGTTCGGCTCGATACATCGCGTGTGGTCGTGCCGCGCAGGCGGGTCGTCGCCCCGGGCACGCGCAACCATATTGGATCCCCATGAGACTTCCGCTCCTCGCCGCTCCGGCGCTGCTGCTCGCCGCATGCATCTCGGCACGAGGATCGCGTTCCGTGCCCGCTCCCCGCGTCGACTACCACCAGCACCTGGTCAGCCCGGCGTTCGCGCCGATCGCGAAGGTGCCGCCGCGCGATGCACGCGCGCTCCTCGCCGAGCTCGACTCCGCGGGGATCCGGAAGGCGGTGGTGCTCTCGGTCGGCTACAGCTTCGCCGACGAGCGGAAGAACCTTCCCGATCCCGACCGGCTCACGCGCGAGGAGAACGACTGGACGTCGGCGCAGGTGACGTCGGCGATCGGGCGGCTCATCGGCTTCTGCAGCGCCAACCCGCTGCGCGCAGAGGCGCTCGCGGAGCTCGACCGCTGTCTCGGGCTTCCGGGGATGCGCGGGATCAAGCTGCACTTCGGGAACAGCGGCGTCACGTTGCGCGACTCGACGCACGCGGCGCGGCTGGCCGAGGTGTTCGCACTCGCCGAGCGACGGGGGGCGGCGGTGCTGGTGCACATGCGCGCGCGGGGCGGGAAGAACTATGGCGCCGAGGACGCGCGGCTCTTTCTCGACAAGCTCGTCACGGTCGCGCCGTCGATCGAGATCGTGGTCGCGCACCTGGCCGGCTCGGGTCCGGGGTATGACGCGCAGCAGGATTCGCTGATGGCGGTGTTCGGCGCGGCGGCGCAGCGCCACGACGTGCGGATGCGAAACGTCTACTTCGACGTGGCGACGAACGTGACGGCGGAGACGACGCCCGACGAAGCGGCGCTGGTCGCGCGGCGCATCCGCGAGGTCGGTGCGGGGCGCGTGCTGTATGGGTCCGACCTCAGTCCGCCGGGAGGAAGCGTCCGCGCGGGGTGGGAGATCTTTCGCGAGAAGCTGCCGCTGACGGCGGAGGAGCTCGCGGTGATCGCGGGGAACGTGACGCGGTTCGCTGCCCGGTAGGGCGACGCGTATCTTCCCGCCCATGCCACCCATCGAGAACGTCTCCGACACCGCGCGCTGGGTCGCGATCTACCGGGCGATGGAGTCCGAGCGTCCCGACGCGATCTTCCGCGATCCCTTCGCGCGGCGCCTCGCGGGCGAGCGCGGGGAAGAGATCGTCGCGACGCTGAAGCAGGGGCGCGCCACCGCGTGGGCGATGATCGTCCGCACGGCGATTTTCGACGAGATCATCCGCGAGCGCGTCGCCAGCGGCGGAGTCGATCTGGTGGTGTACCTCGCCGCGGGGCTCGACGCGCGGCCCTGGCGGCTCGAGCTGCCCGCGTCGCTGCGGTGGGTGGACGTCGACTTCCCGCCGATGATCGAGTACAAGACGGCGCTGCTCCGCGGGGAGACGCCGCGCTGCCGGTACGAGGCGATCCCGGCGGACCTCACGAACGCGGCCGTGCGCGACGCGCTCTTCACGCAGCTGGGCGCGTCGGCGTCGCGCGTGCTGGTGATCAGCGAGGGGCTGCTCGTCTACCTGGACGCGGAGCAGGTGAAGGAGTTGGCGCGCGCGCTGCACGCGGTGCCGACCTTCCGCTGGTGGCTGGCAGACGTCGGCAACCAGCGGCTGCTGAAGATGCTCCAGAAGCAGTGGGGGTCGGCGATGGACCGTGCGCCGATGAAGTTCGGCGTCGACGACCTGGACGGATTCTTCGGCACGCTCGGCTGGCGGGTGGCGCAGTTCCGGTCGGCGATCCTCGAGGCGCGCCGGCTGCGGCGCGAGATGCGGATGGGGTGGTTCGTGCGCTTCATGATGCGCATCTCGCCGCGGGAGAAGCGGAAGGAGGTCGAGCGGATGTCCGGGTTCGTGCTGTTCGAGCGGACGTGAGATGACCGCGGCGCGAGTGCTCGGCGCACTGCTCCTCGTGGCCGCGCGGGCGATGCTCGCGCAGGATGCAGGGCAGGCGATGACGTCCGCGCCCGCCGCCCGCTGGATCGCCGACGCCGCATCATCGGGAACGGAGGCGGGGGTCTACCATTTCCGCCGCATCGTCGAGCTGCCCGCGAAGCCGGCGCGCTTCGTCGTCCATCTCTCCGCGGACAATCGTTATCGCTTCTTCGTGAACGGGGAGCTGGTCTCGTCCGGCCCGCAGCGCTCCGACGTCATGCACTGGCGCTACGAGACGGTGGACATCGCGCCGTACCTCCGCGCGGGACTCAATGTCCTCGGCGCGACGGTGTGGAACTGGGGCGCGCTGCGGCCGGTGGGACAGCACAGCCGGCGCACCGCGTTCCTCCTGCAGGGGGCCGACGCGTCCGACTCGCTGGTGAGCACGGGTCGTCCGGGGTGGAAGGTGCTTCGCGACGCGGGGTACGCGTTCATTCCCGTGACCGGGGCGGCGACGGGTGGATACTACGCGGCGCCGCCGGGCGAGTCCGTGAACGCGAGCCGAGTCCCGTGGGAATGGGAGAACGGCCGCTACGACGATGGTGCCTGGCGCGACGCGGGCAATCTCGAGCGCGCGCAGCCTAACGGCTCCGACGAATACGGGGCGGTGGGCACGTGGCAGCTCGAGCCGCGAACGATCCCGCCGCTCGAGGAGACGCCGGTACGCTTCGCGTCCGTCCGCCGGGCCAGCGGCGTCTCGGCGAGCGAGGGCGTGCTCCGTGGCGACGCCGACCTCACGATTCCCGCGCACACGCGCGCCTCGATCCTCCTCGATCAGGGTCATCTGCTCGCCGCCTTCCTCGCGATCGACGCCAGCGGCGGCGCGGGGGCATCGATGGCGATGACGTACGCCGAGGGGCTGCGCGACGCGCGTGGGCTGAAGGGAAATCGGAACGAGATCGAGGGAAAAACGATCGTCGGCGTGCGCGACTCGATCCGCTTCGACGGGGGCGCGCACCGCCGCTTCCGCACGCTCTGGTTCCGCGCGTACCGCTACGTACAGCTCGACGTCGAGACCGCCGCCGAGCCGCTGACGCTGCACGACGTCCACGGGATCTTCACCGCGTACCCGTACCAGGAGCGCGCGCGCTTCACCAGCGACGCGCCGTGGATCGACAGCGTGTGGACGATGGACTGGCGCACCGCGCGCGCCGACGCGAACGAGACGTACTTCGACACCCCGTACTACGAGCAGCTGCAATACGTCGGCGACACGCGCATCCAGTCGCTGATCTCGCTCTACGTCGCCGGAGACGACCGGCTGGTGCGGAACGCGATCACGCAGTTCGACCAGTCGCGCATCCCCGACGGGATCACGGCGAGCCGGTACCCGTCCGACCTCCCGCAGTACATCCCGCCCTTCTCGCTCATCTGGGTGGCGATGGTGCACGACTACTGGATGCTGCGCGACGATCCGGCGTTCGTGCGGCGCTTCATCCCCGGCACGCGCGCGGTGCTCGGCTGGTTCGACGCGCGCGTCGACTCGACGGGGCTCGTCGCGGCGGACGGCCATTCGTGGTGGGGCTTCGTCGACTGGGCGGCTGCGTGGGAGCGGGGCGCGCCACCGGGCGCGGAGCACGGACGCTCGGCGACGGTGACGCTGCTGTACGTCTACGCGCTCGACCGCGCGGCGCAGATCGAGGATTCGCTGGGCAGCCGGGAGATGGCGAGTCGATACCGGGCGCGCGCGGCGGCGCTCCGAGCGGCGGTGCGCGCCCGCGCGTGGGACGCGACGCGCGGGCTCTTCCGCGACTCCCCCGACTCGGCGCTGTACAGCCAGCAGACGAACGTGCTCGCCGTGCTCGCCGGAGCGGTCCCGCCAGGCGAGCGGCGCGCGCTGATGGAGCGCGTGCTCGCGGACACGACGCTCGTCCCGGCGAGCTACTACTTTCGCTTCTACCTGTTCGAGGCGCTGCGCGACGCGGGACTCGGCGATCGCTACGTGGAACAGCTCGCGCCCTGGCGCGAGATGCTCGCCGTCGGGCTGACGACGACGCTCGAGTCGGCGGAGCCGTCGCGCTCCGACGCGCACGCGTGGAGCGCGCACGCGAACTACGGCCTGCTCGCCACAGTGCTCGGCGTGCGTCCGGGATCGCCGGGATTCCGGAGCGTGCTCGTCGAGCCGCACCTCGGCGCGTTAGGCAGGGCGGAGGGGCGGGTACCGCACCCGAAGGGCGACATCGTGGTGCGGCTGGTGCGGGCGGGAGCCGGCGGTGTGCGCGCCGAGGTGACGCTGCCGCGGGGATTGAACGGATCGTTCCAGTGGCACGGGCGCCGAGTGCCGCTCCACGCGGGGCGTCAGGAGATCGTGCTCTGAGCGAGTGAACGGTGCGGCAGCGACCTGGAGCGCGCCGCCGCACCGTCCGGCCCGCGATCTTCCGCGGGGTCGTGCGGTCAGAAGGCGACCACTCCCTCGACCACGAAGCCCTCGAACTTCCCGCCGTTGCGGATGTCGGTCTGGCGGAAGCCGTCGTAGTGCTGGATCACGTACTCACCCTTGAGCATGACGCCCGGCGTGATGAACCACCCCGCGCTCGCCTGCGAGCGGGTGACCTTCTCGTTCGGGTCCGTGACGGCGAGCTTGCCCTTCGCCGTGTTGTAGCGCGCGCCGACCCAGACCTGCTCCGCGGGGAGGAAGCGATAGACCACGTCGCCGGCGAGCTGGTTCCAGGTGCGATCGAGGGCCTCCGTGCCCGAGCGTCCCT
This sequence comes from Gemmatimonadaceae bacterium, assembly GCA_013361935.1. Taxonomy (GTDB): domain Bacteria; phylum Gemmatimonadota; class Gemmatimonadetes; order Gemmatimonadales; family Gemmatimonadaceae; genus JABFXC01. Next base: position 123,246 of record JABFXC010000008.1, on the reverse strand, counting down.
TCGCGCGCTCGACGTTGCCGAAGAGCTCGAGGCCGCGGAACTTCACGAACGGGTTGACGACCATCGCCGTGATCTTGTCGGAGAGCTTCGGCTGGATCGCGCCCGACCATGCCTGGTCCTTCTCGCTCGAGGCGACGTTCTCCATCACGTCGTAGTAGCGTGAGCCGGCGCGGTCGCCGCTGTAGAGCGTGTTGTTGGCGGAGTGACGTTTCGAGTAGATGGACCCCGTGAGGCGGACGCGGAGGTCCTGTCCGACCTGCCGGTCGAAGCCGGCCTTGCCGAGCAGCGCCGGCGAGCGCTTCTGCGGGTTCTGGATCGTGCCGCGGACTTCGCCGTTGGTGATCCCGCCCATCAGCATCACGCCGGGGATGCGGAGATAGACCTCGCCGCCGACTTCCGTCGTGAAGGCGTCCATGATCAGGTTGCCGACGAACGGGTTGTACATCGCGTTGCCGTTGTCGGTGCGGCGGAAGTGCGCGTCGCCGTAGTTGATCTCGAAGTGACCGGCCTTCACCGTCACGAACGTCATCAGGCTCTGGAGCAGCTCCCACGGCAGGGGGGAATCGTCGATGAGCAGGTAGCCGTCCTTGACCCACATCTCCTGGTGGTGGCGGGCCGACATGTAGCTCGTGAGGGAGACGCGGATGCCGCGCGCGAGCTGCGCGTCCAGGTACAGGTTCGCGACGGCGTTGTTGAAGCCGTGACCGATGCGAATGAGCTGGTTCTGGTTCGTGCCGGCGACGACGTTAGGCGCGGCGGTGTTGCGGTGATCGAGCCCCTGGAACTGCTGCGTGAACGCCGCGCCCCACTGGAGCGCGAAGCCGTCGTACGAGCTCCCGTCGAACTTCGGCGGCTCGAACACGTTGATCCCGCGCTGATCGACCGGCCGGATGTGCTGGACGACGATCGCCTGCTGCGTCGCGGCGCGGCCGGCCGCCGCAGGGTTGATCACGGTGGGGTCGAAGCTCGACGGCGCGGGCTTCGCCGCTTCCGTGGTGGAGTCCTTCGCGAGCGCGGCGTGGGCGGTGGTGTCGACCGCCGCCACGGCGACGCGCGTCGGCTTCGCGGAGGGGGAATCCGCTGGCGACTGCTGGGCGACTGCCGGGGCCGCGCCGATGGTGGCCGCCAGGACTGTCGCAAGAACGTGACTCGTGGTTCTCATGGTACCTCCCGCGTGTGTGCCGCGTCGCGCCGAGGCCCGGCGCGGGCGGCGTCGGAGCGTGTGCGATAGCGAATGTCCCGCTTTCGGGGGGGAAAGACAGGTCGGGAGAAGCCTGATCCTTGCGATGAGACACCCGACCGGCTTCCCGACGGCGAAGCACCGAACGTCTGGACGCGTCGGCCGCGCGCGTCCATGTTGGCAGCCCCTGGAGCGTTGACCCGCGTCGCGTTCACCCCTGTCCGCCCATGAATCGCCGGCGATCCCGATTCGCGCCCGTCGTCCTCGCCTTCGTGCTCGCGCTCGCCTCGCGGCCCGCGAGCGCCCAGCGCGCCGCGGAGCCGCTCCGGCTCGCGAAGATCTTCTCCGACGGACTCGTCGTGCAGCGCGACGCACCGATCCCGGTGTGGGGATGGGCAGCGCCGCGGTCGCGGGTGACGGTTCGCTTCCGCGGCGGGACCGCGCGGGGCACCGCGGACAGCGCGGGCCGCTGGATGGCGACGCTGCCCGCGTCGAGCGCGGGGGGACCGTTCGCGCTCACGGTCGAAGCGGGCGCCGAGCGGGCGGTCGTGCACGACGTGCTCGTCGGCGACGTGTGGGTGGCGTCCGGCCAGTCGAACATGGAGTTCTCCGTCTCGGTGGCGAGCAACGCCGCGCAGGCGATCGCGTCCGCGCACGACTCCGCGCTGCGCGAGCTCAAGGTGCCGAACTCGTGGGCCGAGCAGCCGGCGAGCGACATCGTCGGGGGGAGCTGGGCGCCGGCGGACTCGCAGCACGTCGGCGCGTTCAGCGCGGTCGCGTACTTCTTCGCGCGCGACCTTCGCGCGGCGGAGCACGTGCCGATCGGGATCGTGAACGTGAGCTGGGGCGGGAGCGCGATCGAGACGTGGCTGAGCGCCGACGCGCAGAAGCTCGGCCCCGAAGGCGGAGCGCGCGCGCTGGCCGCCGAGCGGGCGCATGGCGACTCGGTGACCCGCGCGCTGCGCGCGCGATTCGGAAGCCTCGAGCACGACCCGGGGCTCCTGAACGGCGTCGCGGTGTGGGCGTCGCCGACGCTCGCCGACACGGGGTGGACGGCGATCCACGTCCCCGACCTGTGGGAGGCGCAGGGCTACGCGGCGCTCGACGGGATCGCCTGGTACCGCACCACGGTGACGCTGACTGCTGACGAAGCCGCGTCCAGCGCGACGCTGTCGTTAGGCACGATCGACGACGACGACGTGACCTGGGTAAACGGGGTCGAGGTGGGACGGACGAGCGGGTGGAACGTGCCGCGCCACTATCCCGTCCCCGCGTCGGCGCTGCACGCCGGAGCCAACGTGATCGCGGTGCGCGTCGCCGACACCGGCGGAGGGGGCGGGATCTACGGCGCCGACGACTCGCTGCACCTCGACGCAGGGCGCGTTTCGCACGCGCTCGCCGGGGAGTGGAAGTTCCGGATCGGCGAGATCGGGCTGCAGCAGATGGACGGCCAGCGGCTGAACAAGATCCCGGCGATCACCTGGAACCGGATGGTGCACCCCCTGCTGCCGATCGCGATCAAGGGAGTGATCTGGTATCAGGGCGAGTCGAACGCGGAGGACGAGCGTGAGGCGCGCGCCTATCGCGCGCAGTTCCGGGAGCTGATCCGCAGCTGGCGCCGCGAGTGGAACGGCGGCAGTGAGCCGAACTTCCCCTTCCTCTGGGTGCAGCTCCCGAACTACATGCACCCCGATTCGACGCCCTCGGCGACGGGGGGCGCGTGGGCGATCCAGCGCGAGTCGATGGCCGCCGCCCTCGCGCTGCCGAAGACGGGACAGGCGGTCACGATCGACGTCGGCGGGGAGACCGAGCTCCATCCGCGGAACAAGGTGGACGTCGGAAAGCGGCTCGCCCTGGTCGCGCGAAAGGTCGCGTACGGGGAGAAAGTGCTCGCGTCCGGCCCGACGTATCGCGCGCACACCGTGCGCGGCGGGAAGGTCATCGTCCGCTTCTCGAACATCGGCAGCGGGCTGACCTCGCGCGCGACGGATGGAAGCGTGCGCGGCTTCGCGGTGGCGGGGGCGGACCATCGCTTCGTGTGGGCGCAGGCGCGGATCGAGGGGGATCACGTCGTCGTGTGGAGCGACCGCGTGCCGAAGCCGATGGCGGTGCGCTACGCGTGGGCGAACAACCCCGCTGGCGCGAACCTCTACAACCGCGAGGGACTCCCCGCGGCGCCCTTCCGGACGGATGCGTGGTGAGCGCGCACGATGACCGGCGCCGAGCGACCGGCGCCGGGAGGACGCTTGCCGCTCTCCTCGCGGGCGCGACGCTCCTCGCGAGCTGTGCGGGGCTGCGCACCGCCTTCGGCGGAACGCCGGCGCTCAAGGACGTCTTCTCGGACGCGTTTCTCGTCGGCGCGGCGATCAGCGAGGCCCAGCTCATCAGGGACGACCGAGGCGCACTGAAGATCGTGCGGCAGCAGTACAACAGCATCTCGCCGGAGAACGTGATGAAGTGGGAGGTGATGCACCCGCTCCCGCGTACCTACGATTTCAGGGCGGCCGACCGCTACGTGACGTTCGGCGAGCGGCACGGGATGTTCATCGTCGGGCATACTCTCGTCTGGCACAGCCAGACGCCGGCGTGGGTGTTCGAGGACTCCGCGGGGAAGCCCCTCGGCCGCGACTCGCTCCTCGCGCGGATGCGCGACCACATCTTCACCGTGGTGGGCCGATACCGCGGCCGCGTCGGGGGATGGGACGTCGTGAACGAGGCGCTCGCCGACGACGGTACCCTGCGCGACTCGCCCTGGCGGCGCATCATCGGCGACGACTACATCGCGCTGGCGTTCCGGTACGCGCACGAGGCCGATCCGGACGCGGAGCTCTACTACAACGACTACTCGCTCGAGGAGCCGGCGAAGCGCGCCGGCGCGGTGCGGCTGCTCCTGAGCCTCCATGCGCAGGGCGTGCCGATCACCGCGGTGGGGATGCAGGAGCACAACAAGATGGAGCTCCCGACGTCGGAGCAGGTGGACACGACGATCACGATCCTCTCCGGCACCGGCGTGCACGTGGCGATCACGGAGCTCGACGTCGACGTGCTGCCGCTGGCGCTCTCGAGCGGCGGCGCGGACGTCGGCATGCGCGCGTCCGGTTCGCCGCGGCTGAACCCCTGGACGAAGCGGCTGCCGGTGCCCGTGGAGCACGCCCTCGCCGACCGCTACGGCGACCTGTTCCGCGTCTACTGGCGGCACCGCGACGTCATCGACCGCGTCACGTTCTGGGGAGTGCGGGACAGCGACTCGTGGCTGAACAACTGGCCCGTCGCCGGACGGACGAACTATCCCCTGCTCTTCGACCGGCACGGACAGCCGAAGCCGGCCTTCGCGGCCGTCGTCCGCGTCGCACGTTAGGCACCCGACACCCGACCTCACCATGGCTCACGACGCCTACACTCCACGCCCCGAGCATCGCTTCACCTTCGGCCTCTGGACCGTCGGCAACGTCGGGCGGGATCCATTCGGCGAGGCCGTACGAGCGCCGATGTCGCCGTCGCACATCGTCGAGAAGCTCGCCGAGCTCGGCGCGTACGGGGTGAACCTGCACGACGAGGACCTCGTCCCGCGCGATGCGACCCCCGCGGAGCGCGACCGCATCGTGCGCGAGTTCCGGACGGCGCTGGAGCGCGGCGGGCTGAAGGTGCCGATGGCGACGACGAACCTCTTCAGCGATCCGGCGTTCCGCGACGGCGCCTTCACGAGCAACGATGCGCGCGTCCGCGCCTACGCGCTGCAGAAGACGATGCGCTCCATGGACCTCGGCAAGGAGCTCGGCGCCGAGGTGTACGTGTTCTGGGGCGGGCGTGAGGGGACGGAGACCAACGCGGCGAAGGATCCGCGCGAGGCGATGAAGTGGTTCCGCGACGCGCTCGACTTCCTGTGCGAGTACAGCATCGCGCAGGGATACGGCTACCGGTTCGCCGTCGAGCCCAAGCCCAACGAGCCGCGCGGGGACATCTACCTGCCGACGATCGGACACGCGCTCGCCTTCATCGGCACGCTCGCGCATCCGGAGATGGTCGGGCTCAATCCCGAGGTGGCGCACGACACGATGGCGGGACTCGACTTCGCGCACGGCGTCGCGCAGGCCCTCGACGCGGGGAAGCTCTTCCACATCGACCTCAACGACCAGAAGCCGGGGCGCTACGACCAGGACTTCCGCTTCGGCGCGGTGGACCCGAAGGGGGCGTTCTTCCTCGTGAAGCTGCTCGAGGACGCGCGGTGGACGGGGATGCGCCACTTCGACGCGCATGCCTACCGCACCGAGGACGAGCGCGGCGTGTGGGACTTCGCCGCCGGATGCATGCGGACGTACCTCATCCTGAAGGAGAAGGCGGCGCGGTGGAACGCGGACCGCGAGATCCAGCAGCTCGTCGGCGAGCTGCGCTCGCGGGGAGCGTCGGACGACGACGGACGCGTGACGTTCAGCGCGTCGCGCGCGAAGGAGCTCAAGGCGCGCACCTTCGACCTGCCGGCGATCCGGCAGCAGGGCTACGCGTACGAGCGGCTCGACCAGCTGACGATGGAGCTCCTGCTCGGGGTGCGCTGAAGTGACCGACGTCTTCCTCGGCGTCGACGTCGGCACGAGCGGGGTGAAGGCGATCCTCGTCGGCGACGCGGGAGACGTCGCGGCCGAGGCGACGACGCCGTTAGGCATGAGCACCCCGCGGCCCGGCTGGGCGGAGCAGGACCCCGAGGACTGGTGGCGGGCGAGCGTCGCGTCGATCCGCGACGTGCTGGCGAAGCGTCCGGGGGTACGCGTGCGATCGGTCGGCATCTCGGGCCAGATGCACTCGTCGGTGTTTCTCGATCGCGCGGGCGCGGTGGTGCGGCCGGCGCTGCTCTGGTGCGACGGCCGCACCACCGCGCAGTGCGCGGAGATCACGCGGCGCGCCGGCGGTGAGGAGCGGCTGCGCGACCTCGTGTCCAACCCCGCGCTCGAGGGATTCACCCTCCCCAAGGTGCTCTGGCTCCGCGAGGAGGAGCCGGAGGCGTATGCGCGCGTCGCGACGGTGCTGCTCGCCAAGGACTTCGTCCGCTATCGCCTGACGGGGGCGATCGCCACCGAGCCGTCGGACGCGTCGGGTACGCTGATGTTCGACGTGGCGCGCGGACGGTGGAGCGACGAGCTGCTCGCCGCCGTCGACGTCCCGCGTGCGCTGCTCCCCGACGTCGGCGACTCCGCCGAGGTGCTCGGCCGCCTGACGGCGGAGGGGGCCGCGGCGACGGGGCTGCCGCGCGACACGCCCGTCGTCGGAGGGGGCGCGGACAACGCGTGCGGGGCGGCGGGAGTCGGGGCCGTCGCGCCGGGGGAGGCGGTGGCGAGCTGGGGAACGTCGGGGACGGTGCTCGCTCCCACCGCGCGGCCGGTCGTCGATCCGTGGCTGCGCGCGCACACCTTCCGTCACGTCCTGCCGCGCACCTGGTACGTCATGGGGGTGGTGCTCTCCGCGGGAGGCGCGTTCGCCTGGTTCCGCGACCAGCTGGCGCGCGAGCTCGCCGGCGACCCGGCGCCCGACGCGCGGCTGGACCAGGAGGCGGCAGCGATCCCCCGCGGCGCCGGCGGGGTGACGTTCCTTCCGTACCTCCAGGGCGAGCGCACCCCGCATCGCGACGCGTCGATGCGCGGCGCCTTCCTCGGCATGAGCCTCGCGCACGGGCGCGCGCACCTCACGCGCGCGGTGCTCGAGGGCGTGTGCTTCGCGCTGCGCGACTCGCTGTCGATCCTCGGGGAGCTGGGGCTGGCGCCGCGAACGCTGCTGCTCACGGGGGGAGGCGCGAAGAGCGCCTTCGTGCGACGGATGCAGGCCGAGGTCTACGGGCTTCCCGTGTGCACCGTGAATCGGGAGGAAGGGCCCGCGTACGGCGCGGCGCTGCTCGCCGCGGTGGGCGCGGGCGCCTTTCCCGATCTCGCCGCGGCGGCACGGGCGACGCTGGCGCGCAGCGAGTTGGAGTCCCCCGATCCCGCGGCGCACCGCGAGTACGACGCGCCGTACGCGCGCTTCCGGGCGTCCTCCGGAGCGGCGCGGCCGATGGTCCGTTGAGCCCTGCCTGACGGTGGTTGCGCGGCGCCGCGCCGCGCGCCATGATCGAGGCCCGGTCGCGTCGTCGACGGTCGACGGCGCGCGCCGGCCAGCGCGGAGCGGGACGATGGACATTCGCATCGAGCAGCGCGACGACACCACCGTCGTCGGGATCACGGGACAGCTACTCCTCGAGAACCGTCAGGAGCTCAAGGACCGGGTGCTGGAGGAAGTACAGCACGGCCGACGACGGTTCCTGATCGACTTCCAGCAGACGAGCTACATCGACAGCTCGGGGCTGGGCGCGCTGGTCTCCGCCGCGAAGCGGATCCGCGAAGCGGGGGGCGAGATCTTCATCGCCAACCTGAATCCCGACCTGCGAACGCTGTTCTCGCTCACCCGACTCGATCTCCTGCTCCCCGACGTCTACGACGACGGAGGAGACGCGAGCACGCGGGTGCCGGCCGTTCCGCGTCCGGCGCAGCCGTCGGGGAAGGGGAGCGCGGAGATGCCGCGACCGAGCGACGAAGCGCGTCCCTGACGACGCGTCCACCTCACCATCGATCGAATCACGAATGTCGTTCAGACTCGCTGCCGTTCGTCACCTCATCCCCGGACTGGCGCTCGTCGCCCTCGTCGCGGGCGGTGCCGGATCCGCCGCCGCGCAGAACGCGCCCCCGGACAGCACGCACGCCGATCCGGACGACCGGACGGTCGCGATCCCCGCACCCGGTGAGAAGATCCGGGTCTTCGCGCCCGCGCTCCCCGAGATGGATGCGCGGCTCATCGGCGGGTTCCTCGGGGTGGACGCCGCGGCCGGAGTGCGCACGCTCGGCGTCAGCGCGCACGACGGCGTGCACTACATCCCCTGTTCGGCGGTGCAGCAGGTGGAGGTGGAGCGGCTGCGCCGGTTTCCGCTCTGGCAGAAGGTGGCGTGGGTGGTCGGCGGCGCGTACGTCGGGCTGTACGTCGGGCACACGATCGCCGACAATCCGCCCGGCGCCTTCAGCGCCGAGGATCCGCCCCTGCCGCATCCCGAGCGCGAGCACGCGGCGCACCGCCGTGAGAATCGCATGATGATCGGCGGCACGGTGCTCGGCGCGACGGCCGCCTACTTCGCCGTGCGCGACATGCACCGCTGGCGCGAGGCGTCGATCGGCGACTGCCGGAAGCCGCAGTAGACGCGGCGCGGCGCCGCGGTCAGTCCAGCCAGTAGGCGATCTTGACGAGGAAGGTGTTGTCGGGGTGCACCGCGAAGAGGTCGCTGTACTCGTCGCGCCAGCGCCGGCCGGGAACGAAGTCCGCGCCACCGTCGCGGCCGTGCGTCCAGACGGCGAAGATCGTCGATCCCGGGCGGAACTCCCAGCGCAGCACGCTGTTCGAGTGCAGCTGCATCACGTCGAAGCTGAGAGACGAGCTGTCGCTGACGGCGTACGGCGTGTAGCGGTCCTCGTAGCGCGCCGCGCGGGGCGTCGCGCTGAGCTCGCGCGTGTTCGTGTAGCGGCCGCGGCTCCAGAAGGGTGCGGCGTAGAGCTGGAAGCTGAGCGTCGGCGTGGCGGTGAAGCTGGTGCGGAGGCCGACGGAGCGCGTCTCCTGGTTCAGGTGCGCGAAGGTGTAGTGCGTCCCCGCGTTGTCGGTGAAGTTGCCCAGCCACTGCGAGTCGTCGTGGTTCATCGACCAGTACGGGCTGATGTCGATCTGGAGCTGCGACATCGGGATCAGCTGGAGCTCGGGTGAGACCTCGACGTAGTGTGAGGCGCCGTAGTCGCCGCGGCCGACGAAGGTGAAGACGCTCGGCACCACGCGACGGCGATCGTCGCCCTGGATGCCGAGGTTGACGCCGAGGAAGGGCGAGCGCGCGAAGGCGGGCCCGCCGCGCGCACAGTTGTCGCAGTAGGTGCCCGGGAGCTGGTCGAGCGTCGCGCCGGTGTGCATCCACCAGTTGTTCGCGAAGTTGACGTGCCAGTTGGTGTTCACCGCGCGCTCGGTGGGGAGCCCGTCGGCGGTCCACGCGTACCACGTGTTGAAGTTGCCCGACATCTGCCGGTAGAGGCGCGTCGGCTTCGTCCAGTTGATCCCCATCCAGTTGTTGAACAGCTGCTGGTTGGCGCGACGCAGGTAGCCGAGGTCGTTCACCTCGTAGCCCGGCGACTGGCGCTCGTAGCTCGTCTGGAAGTGGATCCTGTTCCCGCCGAACTTGCCGAAGGTGATCTCCTCTCCGTCGCCGGAGAGCGAGGTGCGGCTGGAGTCGACCGTGAGGCGATCGTCGGGGCGCTGGTAGTTGTGAACGCCGGAGCGCTGCGTGCGCCAGATCGCGTGGTGCGAGCCCTCGACGAAGCTCTGCGTGACGCTTCCGCTCAGCTCGTAGCGGCTTTTCCCGAAGCGATGGCGGAAGTCGACGCCGCCCGCGTAGGCGTCGCGATGCAGCAGCGTGTCCGACCACTGATCGAGGGAGCGGTTCACACCGGTGGCGATGACGCCGATGCTCGTCGCGCCCTGCCGCAGCTCCTGCGTCGCGCGGAGGACGGTGTAGTTCGAGCGTGGCTCGGTGGTCCGTTCGGCGACGCCGGCGACGCGGCCGGTGACCGCGTCGAGCACGCCGACGTTGAGGCCGTTGGCGAGGCGCCCGGTGAGCTTCGCCGCGCCGATGATCGGCGTGACGGCGGCGGAGCCCGCGTCGCCGTACCAGCCGAGGAGCTGCGGCGAGCGACCGATGCGGCGCGAGTAGAAGAGTCCCTCGCTGCTGCAGTTCACGATGCTGCAGTTCAGCCCGAAGTTGTAGAGACCCGTGCCCTCGATGAAGAAGGGGCGCTTCTCCTGGAAGAAGGTCTCGAAGGCGCTGAGGTTGAGCACCGAGGGATCGGCTTCGACCTGACCGAAGTCGGGATTCACCGTCGCGTCGAGGGTGAGGTTGGGGGTGAGCCCGTACTTCACGTCGGCGCCCGCCGTGAGGCGATCGGAGCGATACCAGTCCTGGACGTCCGACGGAGCGCTCGTGTTCGGCACGCCGATGTTCTTCATCACGACGTAGGGCACCACCTCGAGACGGCGGAATGCGCTGATGTCGACGACGCCGCGCAGGTCGCCGAGCTGCGAGGAGATCCCGCTCTGGTTCGCGCGGTAGAGGGGCCAGCTCGTGCGCTCCTTGTAGCGCTCGATGTCGCGCCAGATCGCGAAGCCGAAGACGTGCTCGCGCATGTTCGCGTAGCGGAGCTGCGAGAAGGGAATCCGAAACTCGGCGGTCCATCCGAGGGAGTCGATGCGCGTGCCGACGTCCCAGATGCCGTCCCACGACTGGTCTTCCTCGGAGTCGTTGTACATCGCGTAGTCGCGCTTCACGCCGACCGGATTGACCGCGAACTCGAATCCCGAGCGGCGGTCGTGATACGAGTCGATCATGATCTTGAGCTGGTCGGAGGGACCACGCTCGTCGCGGCGCGTCAGCGCGGTCATGATGCTGTCGGGATGCGGATCGAAGGCGCGGATGAAGACGTAGAGGTTGCGGTCGTCGTACGCGGCCTTGAACTCGGTGCGGAAGCGCGGCTGCTTCCCCTCGTTCGGCCGGAACTCGAGGAAGTCGCTGCGCGCGGGCGCGCTGCGCCAGACCGGATCGTCCTCGCGCCCATCGATCACCGGCGGCTGGTCGGCGCGTACCGCCGATGCGACCATCGGGACCGTCGCGCCCGCGGCCGCGGCCGGAGCAGGTCCGATCGGCTGCTGCTGCGCGGGGAGGCTCGCGGCGGAGGTCGCGGCGAGGAGGGCGAGGGTCGGAGGGCGGAGGCGCATCGGGAGCTCCGGAGATGAACGGGGCGAACGCGCTGTTGGACAGCGCGGGCCGGGAATGAGTTGGACGAGCCCGTTAAAGCTGAAATTTCAGCACACCAGAGGCGATCGAAGGGGCGAGCCGTTCGGCGCCGCCCCTTCCTTGGTGTTGAATTTTCAGCAGTCAGTCTCGAAAGTCAAGGGCTTTCGGGGGCTAGGGGTCAGGGGCCAGGGGCCAGGGGCCAGGAACTGCGTCAACTGCAGTTGCGCGGTGCCTTCCGCCTGGCCCCTGGCCCCCCTCTAGTGCCCGCCCTTCTGCGCCGACAGCGCCAGCGCCACTCCGTTCGTCCAGCCGAAGCCGTCCTGGTTCGGGTACTCCCCGCCGCCGCCGCCGCGGGCGATGTCGAAGACGTCGTACTTCTCGGTCATCTTTCCCGTCGCCTCGTAGATGCGCCGGTTGAGGGCGAGCCAGCGGTCGCGCGCGCTGTCGGCGAGCGCGGTCGCGCGGTAGCGGCGCACTCCCTCGATCGCCAGCCACTCGAGCGGCGCCCAGCCGTTAGGCGCGTCCCATTGCTGGCCGGTCGGGATCAGCGTCGTCGCGAAGCCGCCCGGCTTCAGGAAATCGTGCTCGAGGCGCGCGGCGGTGCGTACCCCCTGCTCCGGCGTCGCCAGCCCGAAGTAGAGTGGCGCCGCCGCGGCGAGCGATGGACGGTCGGCGATGCGCTCCCCCGTCCGCCAGCGCACGTCGAAGAAGAAGCCCTGCGCGTCGCTCCACGAGATGCGCAGCAACGCGTCGCGCCGCTGCTCGGCCATCCGCGCGTAGCGCTCGGAGACTTCCCGATCGCCCGACTCGTTCCGGAACGCGCGGAGCGCGGCGATCATGCGCTCCTGGTTGTACATCAGGCTGTTGAGGTCGACGGGGATGATGTCCGTCGTCTCGAGCGAGCGCAGATCCTTCGTGTCGCGCATCCAGCGGCTGGAGAAGTCCCACCCGCTCTCGGCGGTCGCGCGCGCGTTGCGGAGGAAGGCCGAGCGCGAGGAATCGGGGAGAGACTGGGCGAGGGTGTAGTCCTCGCGGTACGACTCGGGGCGCGGATCGTCGCGGTCGTCCCAGTAGCGGTTGAGCACCGGTCCCTCGGGAAGCCGCACGACACGGCGATAGACCTGCGCCGGCTTCAGCCGGTCCGCGCCCTCCATCCAGAAGTCGTGCTCCTTCTCCAGCGCGTCGAGGTAGACGAGCGCCTGCGTCGTGTCGGTCGCCTTCGCGTAGAGCCCGACCATCGCCGCGAAGTACGGGGGCTGGCTGCGGCTCAGGTAGTAGGTGCGATTCCCGTTCGGAATGTGGCCGACGGTGTTGATGAGATGCGCGAAGTTGTCGAGCATGTCCTTCACGCGATCGGTGCGTCCGCTGGCGACGAGCCCCTGCATCGTGAAGTAGGAGTCCCAGTAGTAGACCTCGCGGAAGCGCCCGCCGGGGACGACGTACGGGTTCGGCAGGGGGATGAGCGACGACCGCGCGGCGGTCGTGGTGTCGGGTCTACGCGTGAGCACGGGCCAGAGCGCGATGATGTGCTGCTCCATCGTCTGCGTCGTGTCGGTGCGCACGCCCGCCCCGTAGGCGCCGGGGATCTCGAAGTTCTGGAGGACGAACGCCTTCAGGTCGAAGCCGGGCGTCCCTTTCGCTTTCGCGTAGCGCTCGACGATCTGCCCCGGATCGGCGAGCGGGCGCGCGTCGGCGAAGGTCTTCGAGTCGGGGAAGACGCTCGCCATCTGCACGTCGTGGAAGAGCGGCCCGAGCGCGCGCGACGGGTCGTAGCCGGCGACGGCGGCATCGTAGGAAGCGGCGGTGCCGCGCGTCGTGCCCGGGTTGCAGGCGACGGACGCGAGCAGGGCGAGCGCGGGGAGGATGCGTCGGGACGTCATCGGTCGGGGCGCCGGGAAGGGAATGAGTGAGTGCGGCGGGCGGCGATCCGGAAACTGGAGCCTGATGGCGCGCCGTGAAAGGGCCGGGGCGCGGCCGGGGGCGGAATTCGCGGCCGCTGCCCGGGGATTCGGTGGCGATCCGCGAGTACTACCGCTTCGGGCTGCACCTCTGTCCGTGCGAGTCGTGCCGCCGGGTACCGGTCGCCGGACTGCCTAACGCAGCCGCGTCGCCCGCAGCGCGTCCAGCAACGCCGTGCTCTCCACCCCGTTCATGTTCCGGTCGAGCGCACCATACACGAGTGTGACGCGATGCTTCCCCGCCGCGAGCCGCACGGCGAGCGGGTTCGTCCACCCCCAGTCCGTCCACAGATCCACTCCGCGCTGCGGCATCACGAGCACGCCCGCCTCTTTCCCGTCGACGAGCAGCGTCCGCACCGCCGCCTTCGAGTCGCTGTTCACCGGCCCGTTGCCGTTCGCGTAGCGCGCGTCGAGCGAGTACGTGCCGGCCGTGGGCGCGTCGAGCGTCACCTCGACCGTCGTGTTCGTGTCGCGCGTCAGACGCAGGTACCCCGCGCCGGTGAACCCGCTGTCGCGAGTGGCGAGCGCGCCCGCGGGCTTCACGATGATCTCTCCGGCGGGGGCGACGACGCGCACCGGCTCGCTCGCGAACGACTCAGTCCCCGCCGAATCGAGGGCGATCACCTGATACTCGGCGAGCACGCCGGTCCGGCGCACCACGCGTCTCGTAGCGCTCGTCGGCGCCGAGCGTACGCCGTTGCGCAACACCACGTAGCGCCGGGCGCCGTCCACCGCCGCCCAGGTGAGCGTGTCGCCGCGGAGCTCCGCGCGCGGCGTCATCGGCGCGACGACGTTCTCGACGAGATGCACCGTGCCGGCCGGCCAGCGTCCGTTCATCGTGATCTCGACCGTGTGCGCGCCGGTGAGCGCTCCCGGCACCTCGGCGCGCGCGAGCCGCTTGCCGTCGAGGGTGGCCGACGCCACTCCGTTGCCGTACCCGTGCACCGTGATCCGGAGCGTCGCGCCGCGATAGCGGAAGCCGCCTAACGTCCGATCCCCCGCGTACGCGGGCGGCACCATCGGCGCGAACACCAGCCGGTCCGGGCGCAGGCGCATCCCGAAGAGCAGGCGGTACGTCGTCGCCAGCGTCCCCGCCACGCTCCACAGCTGGCGGTCGGAGTTGAGCACCGTTCCCTCGAAGTGCCCGGTCGCGGCGACAATGTTCTCCTTGTTGGTGAGGAAGAGCGCCGCCGCGCGCTCGATGTCGCCGAGTCCCTGCTCGACGCCCGCCGTGTTCCCCGCGTCCGCCTGCGCCCACGTCCAGTACGTCGTCACGAAGGGCCAGATGGCCGCGTTGTGGTACAGCGGCACGTCCGGGATGTACGGCCAGAAGCTCGGCTCCCCAAACTCCGTGACCGGCACGCGCCGCGCGAGCTGCGTCCGCCGCGTCGCGGATGGAACGCCGTAGATGATCGCGAGCGCGTCGCCGAGCCCGTCGGAGCGCGGCGACAGCGACATGAAGTTCCGGCCATAACGGTACTGCGCATAGTACCCGCGGTCAGGCAGCCAGAGGTCGCGGTCGATGCCTGACCTCAGGGTGTCCGCGATCGCGTCCCACCGCTTTCCGCTCTCGCCGAGCGCGCGGGACATGTCGGCGAGGACGCGATAGGTGGCGTAGTGGATGACGTTCGTCCCCAGCGCCTCGCCCTGGTAGATGTCCTTCGGGTCCATCCACCGCGGATAGCTCTGCTCGCGCCAGTCCTCGAACGACGACTCGCCGCGCATGAGCGACGCGCGCCGATCGACCACCGCGTGGAAATCGGCGTCCGCCGAACGTGCGATGATGTCGTGCGCGCGGCGCAGCCAGTCGCGGTCGCCGGTGGAGGCGTAGAGCTCCCACGCGGCGAGCGACCAGACCATGCGGTCGGTGGAGATGGGCCACGAGCCGCCGGTGCCGGTGTCCTGGATGATCCGCCCGCTCGAGTCGACCTTGGCGAGGAGGCTCTTTCGCGTCGCGTCGGGCGCGACCATCGCCAGCGAGAGGATGGTGCTCAGCGAGACGTCACGCGTCCACACACCCTCCCACTTCGCGCCCGCGGAGAAGGCACCGTCGGACCGCACGAGCTGCGTCAGCTCCTCGAGCGACATGCGATAGAGCGCGTCGAGGAGGCGCTGCTTCGACTCGAGCGTCGGAAATGCCGAGAGGTCGGCGTGCCGCGCCCAGAGGGCGCGGCCGTCGGCGGCGAGCGGGCGGGTGTAGGTCGCGGCGATCGGCAGCGTCACGGTATACACGCTGTCGCCGTCCGGATCGGCGAGCTGCTGCGGCGCGCCGGGGCGCAGGCTGCGGAAGTCCCAGGTGAGCGGGGGCGTGTCGCCGATGACATACACGCCCTGGAAGTCGCTCGCGGCGATCCGTGGGCCGTTAGGCGGGTCGTACCACCCGTGCTCGCGGAAGCTCCTCAGCATGGGGCGCATGTCGACCGTGAACGTGACCTGTGCCGTCCCCTCCTCGCTGCTCGACGACTCCTCCGGCGTCGGCACGTGCGGCACCGGGCGGACGCCGAACGTGTGCAGCGGTGTCGCCAGCCGTCCCCCGCGCGGGCGCAGGAAGAGCGTGTGCTCGGTGCCCGGCGGGAACTCGTTCTCCTGCGAGTTGATGCTGAACTTGTAGTGTACCTCGTGCGCGGCGCGGGGATAGCTGGAGAGGATCGTGTCGCGCGAGGTCGCGATCGCCTCGTAGCTGCCCTGCCGGACGGAGCTGTCGGTCACGGTGAACGAGCGCGACCGGTACAGCGTCGCCTGCGCGCCGAGGGCGGGCGCGAGCGACAGAGCGAGCGCGGTCAGCGTGGCCGCATGACGGATGCTTCTCACTCTCGGGATCCTCGTCGGGCGGTTGAAGGTCCGTGTCGCGTCGCATCGCTCGCGGTCGCCGATCCGCCGGTCGCCCGGAGGATCACCGGAGTGTCGTCGTTGCGCGCGGCGATCACCAGCGTGCGGCCGGCCGCGTCGCGCAACACCCGCATGCGCCGCACCTGCCCGCTTATCGCGACCCCGCTCCGCTCGAGATCCACCGCGTCGAAGCGGCCGTCGCCGCGTCCGTGCAGGAGCAGGCCGTAGCTTGCGTCGCCGCGACCGAGCACCGGCGCGGCGCCGAGGAAGTTGCCGGCGAGGAGCAGGTCGGGCTTCCCGTCGCCGTCGAAGTCCCCCGCGGCCGACGCGTACACCGGCGCGATCTGCGCCATCGCCGGCAGCGAGCGGAGGTCGAAGGTCCCGTTCCCGCGATCGAGCGCGACGGCGCTCTCGAAGCTGTACGCCTCGAGCACCCGCGCGCCGGCGACGTCGGTCGCGGAGAAGATGTCCTCGATGCGCGCCGCGCCGAACTTCGCGTACGAAGGGAATCGCGCGCGGAGCGCGGGGTTCAGCGCGAGCAGCTCGTCCCGTCCGGCGACGGGATAGCTCACGCCGCTCCTGTACGACGTCAGGATCTGCTGCAACGTGCCGTCGTGCGCGAAGTCGTTGACGTAGAGCCGCGCCGGCTCCTTCGGCGACGCACGTAGGAAGGAATTGGTCCCGAGGTTGCCGAGCACCAGGTCCAGCCGGCCGTCGCCGTTCAGGTCCGCCGCGCTCACGCTGTTCCACCAGCCGTTCGTTCCGCTCAGCCCCGCCTCGCGGGTGCGATCGACGAAGTGGCCGTTCTCCTGGTGAAAGACGCGCACCGGCATCCACTCGCCCACGACGACGAGATCGAGCGCGCCGTCGTGATCGTAGTCGATCCACGTCGCCGAGGTGACCATCCCCGCCTCGCCCAGCCCCTCGGCGAGCTCGGTGGTGACGTCGGTGAAGTGGCCGCGGCCGTCGTTGTGCAGCAGGTGGCTGCGCGCGGGGAGCCCGTAGCGCCGCGACACCACGCGTGAGCCGACGAAGAGATCGATCGCGCCGTCGCCGTCGAAGTCGCCGGGAACGACGCACGAGCCGTTGTCGAAGAAGTCGGGGAGCGCATCGCTCGCACGGCGGAAGTGGCCGCGGCCGTCGTTGAGGTACAGGCGATGGCGCATCGCGTCGTCCTGGCCGTAGAACTCGTTCCCGCCGCTCGCGACGTAGAGATCGGGATGCCCGTCTCCGTCCGCGTCGAAGAACGCCGCGTCCACATCCTCGGCGACGCTGTCCGCCCCAATGGACAAATCGCCGGCCGGCTCGCTCGCGGCGCGGAAGGTCCCGTCGCGCTGTTGAAGGAAGACCTGGCCGCGCTGCCACTTCGCACCGCCGACGTACACGTCGTCCAGCCCGTCCCCGTCGACGTCGGCGACGGCGAGCGCGGGGCCTTCGGTGGAGAGCAGGTGCGGGATCAGCGGCTCGCGGTCGTAGTCGCGGAAGTCGTTCTCGCGATGCCGGAAGTCGATGCCCACCCGCGCGCTGACGTCGGCGAAGAGGGGCGCGGCGGGACGCGCGGCGCGGTAGTCCCAGCGTCCCGCCGCGTCCTTCTGCGAGAGCGTCAGCCGTTGATCCGCGGCGACGTTGGTGAGCGTCTGCCAGCGGCGGTCGGGCCAGATGACCGTGAGCGAGTCGACGCGTGTCGCCTTGCCGAGGCCGAAGTGCAGCCGCCGATCGACCGACGACTCGAAGCCGCGCGTCGGCTGCTGCTCGAGCAGCTGCGTCGCTCCCCCCTGCCTGACGATCACCTTCGCGCCGATCCCCTCGGTGTTCGCGCCCGCGCCGGCGAGGGTGACGGTGAGATAGTGATTGCCGTTCGCCGCGCGCGCCGTGTTGCGATGGATCGACGCCGGTGCGTTCACGTTGTTCACGACCAGGTCGAGCGCGCCGCTGTTGTCGAGATCGACGTACGCGGCGCCGCTCGAGAAGCCGGGCGCGGCGAGCCCCCAGGCGTCGGCGACGCTGGAGAAGGCCAGGCCGCCATCGTTCCGGAACGCGTAATTCGGCAGCGGGACGCTCGGCATCTGCTTCAGGAGCGCGAGGTTCGCCTCGGTGATCGAGTCGCCCAGCGTCGCCTGCACGCCGGGGCTGCCGACGAAGGCGATGTAGTCGAGATCGTTCGGCCGGCGGTAGATGCCGTTGGTGATGAACAGATCCTTGCGCCCGTCGTTGTCGAGATCGGCGAAAAGCGGGCACCAGCTCCAGTCGGTGGCGGCGACCCCGGCGAGGAAGGCGACGTCGCTGAACAGTCCCGCGCCGCGGTTGAGCTGCAGCGCGTTGTGGGTGACCTGCGATTGAAAGCCGGCCGCCGCCCGGCGCGCATCGAGCGCGTATCCGTCCGCGCCCGCCGCGGTCTTGAAGATGTCCTCGCGATCGGTGAGCATGTCGAGCGAGATCAGGTCGATCCGCCCGTCGCCGTCGAAGTCGGCCGCGTCGACGCCCATCGAGAAGCGGCTGGTGTGCGGCATCGATTCGCGCACGCGATCGGTGAAGGTGCCGTCGCAGTTGTTGATCCAGAGGGCGTCGTCCTCCTGGAAGTCGTTCCCGACGTAGAGGTCGGGGCACCCGTCCCCATTCAGATCGCTGGCGACGACGCCGAGCCCGAAGCCGTCGACCTCGTGGATCCCCGCGGCCGCGGTCACGTCGGTGAAGTGGCTGCCGTCGTTGCGGTAGAGGATGTCCGACGCGGCGCGCGCCGAGCCCGAGCGCTCGGTGTGGGTCGAGTGCGAGAGAAGAAACATGTCGAGGTCGCCGTCGCCGTCGTAATCGAAGAAGACGGCCTGCGTCGAATACCCCGAGTGCTCGAGCCCGAGCTCCGCCGTGCGATCGGTGAAGGTGCCGTCGCCGTTGTTGACGTACAGCACGTTGCGTCCCTTCATCGAGCGGTAGCTCACCGCGGAGACGAAGATGTCGAGCTTTCCGTCGCCGTTGACGTCGGCCATCGTGACGCCGGTCTTCCATCCCGGCGGGCCGGCGACGCCCGCGCGATCGGTGACGTCCTCGAAGCGGTAATGGCCCTTGTTGATGTAGAGCCGGTTCTTCCCGAGGTTCGCGGTGAAGTAGAGGTCGGGAAGCCCGTCGCCGTTCACGTCACCGGCGGCGACGCCGCCGCCGTTGTAGTAGTAGAGGTAGTTGAGCGGGTTGAAGTCGGCCTTCTCGGGGAGATCGTTGGAGAAGGTGACCCCCGTGACGGCCGGCGCGAGCGACTCGAACAGCGGCTTCTCTGCCTCCGACCCTCTGCATCCTCCCATTGCGATGGCGGCCATGAATAACCGGGTGCCGTGGAGGGCCGGGAGGGGTTGTCGGGAGCGGTCGCTCCTCCAACAACCTGCTCCCTGCCCTCCACGGCTCCTGTTACACACGGTCACGAAAGCCAGCTGCTACTTCGCGGGCCGGATGCGGATCGCCTGTCCGCCGCCTGGGGCGAGCACCATGCGCAGCGTCGTCGCCGAGGTCACGGTGCGCTTCGAGATCGTCACCGGGAGCGGGTTGTCGAGGTAGTGCGCCTTGGGCCCGTCGGCGTAGATCTCGGCGACGTAGCTCTTCCCCTTCGGCAGGAAGGAGAGCGGCACGTCGAGGGTGCGGCCGTTCTCGTCGGTGATCCCGCCGACGAACCACTGCGGCCCGCCGCGCTCCTTGCGCGCGACGACGACGTAGTCGCCGATCTTCCCGTCGAGCACGCGCGTCGTGTCCCAGTCCGTCTTCACGTCGCGGATGAACTGGAACGCCGGCTGACCCTCGTAGTTCTCCGGAAGATCGGCGGCCATCTGCAGCGGCGCGTAGATCACGACGTAGAGCGCGAGCTGCTTGGCGAGCGTCGTCCGGGGACGCGAATCGTTCGGGCCGCGCGGCGTGCCGGTGGGGCGCTTGATCTGCAGGTCGAAGATGCCGGGGGTGAAGTCCATCGGCCCGGCGACCATGCGCGTGAAGAAGAGGGTCGTCTCGTGCTCGGGTGGGTTGCCGCCCTCGCCGCCCCACGCGTTGTACTCCATCCCGCGCGAGCCTTCGCGGCTCATCATGTTCGGGTAGGTGCGCCGCTCGCCCGTGTCCATGATCGGCTCGTGCGCGACGAGCATGATGTGGTGCTGCGCGGCGAGCTCCATCACGTGCCGGTAGTGGCGCACCATGTACTGCGAGTGATGGTGATGGTGTCCCTCGAGGGTGTAGTCGCCGACGTAGCCGGTCTTGAGGCCGTGGATCCCCAGCGCCTCGTACATCGTGAACGCCGAGTCGATCTGGCGCTCGTAGTTCTGGATCCCCATCGCCGTCTCGTTGTGGGCGATGAGCCCCACTCCCTCCGCCGCGCCGTGCTTCACGATGGCCGCGATGTCGAAGTCAGGGTATGGCTTCGTGAAGGAGAAGACGTTGCCGTTCGAGTACCAGTCGCCATCCCAGCCGATGTTCCATCCCTCGACGAGCACGCCGCCGAAGCCGTTCTTCGCGGCGAAGTCCATGTAGCGCTCGGTGTTCGCCGTCGTCGCGCCGTGCTTCGGGCCGGAGCTCCACGTCATCGTGTTGATGTGCATCCCCCACCAGATGCCGATGTACTTCATCGGCTTGATCCAGCTCAGGTCGCCGGTGAGCACGCTGGGCGGGTTGAGCTTGAGCGTCAGCACCTGCGGGTGGAGATCGCCCGGCCTGTCGGCGATCTGGATGGTGCGCCAGGGCGTGACGAAAGGGGTGCGGCCGCGGACCTTCACCCCGTCGCCCCACGCCGGGAGCGCGATGCGCAGCGTGCGGTTCTGCTCCGGCCCGCCGCGGAACTGGATGCCCGCGTAGTCGACGAGGTTCGCCTCGTGGAGCACGACCGTCGGCCCGTCCTGCATCTCGAGGGTGAGCGGTGCGTTCACCGTGTCGAGGATGCTCGCCGGCGCGGACTCGTAGAGCATCTCGTAGCGGTCGGGCTTCGGCACGGTCGCCTTCGTGAACCACGCCTTCGCGTCGCGCGCGAGGGTGTACTCGGTGAGCTCGTCCATGATCTCGAAGTCGCCGAGTGCCTGCTGCTCGGGGAGCTCGTAGCGGAACGCGACCCCGTCCTCGAAGGCACGGAAGGCGACGGTGAACTTCCGCATCGGCGCCTTCGTCTCGGCGACGGTGACGCGCAGCTCGTTGTGGTGGTCGCGCACGCGCGCCACCTCACCCCACGGCTGCGTCCACGTCGTGTCGTACGTCGCGCGCGTCGAGTCAGTGATGCGCAGACTGTCGAAGAGCGTCGGCGCGCCGCGGAAGGCGAAGCCGAGCCGCGAGGGCGTGATGATCGGCTTCCCCTCGTGGCGGACCGCATACCACAGGAACCCGTCGCGCACTCCGACGACGACCTCATTGCGCCCGTCCGGCGAGGCCAGGCGCAGCGAGTCCTGCGCGCGGGCACCGGTCGCCGGGACCGCGACGGCAACGGTGACGCCGCACGCCACGATCAGCGAGCGGAGCGAGTAGCGCATCCTCATGTATTTCTCCGGCGAAGATTGGAAGTGTGACGCATCGGCCAACGATACCGCTCAGCGACCGCCCGTCCGGGAAGGTAGCCCGGCGCGCGCGACCCGTGGATCGCGCCCGGGCTCGGTGCGCCGCGACCCGCCTCCCGGACGGAACGCCAGCGGCCGGTCGTCGTTCCGCGTGACGATGTACAGCTCGCCCGCCCGCGTTCGCAGCCGCTGGATGTCGCGCCCCTGGCCGGGCACCATGAAGCCGCTCTCCGCGGGGCCGAGCGCGGTGAAGCGGCCCTTGCCGTCGCCCTCGAGCAGCAGCCCGTAGCTCGCGTGCATCGCGCCGATCGCGGGAGTCATCGCGTCGAAGTTGCCGGCGAGGAGGATGTCGAGCTTCCCGTCGTGGTTGAAGTCGCGGGCGAGCAACCCGTACATCGGCGCAAGCTGCGCCTCCGTCCGGAGCGGGATGAGCGTGAACGCGCCGTTCCCGTCGTTGCGGACGAGCGTCGTGGCGAAGTCGTACGCGGTCTTCACCGTCGCCCCCGCGAGATCGTCGCGCGAGAAGATGTCGCCGATCGTCTTCCCCGCGTAATCCTTGTACGAGGGGAAGCGCGGCCGCAGGTACGGGAGCGCGGCCACCAGCTCGTCGCGCAGCACCATCGGGTAGAGCTTCCCCCGTTCCGTGGTCGCGAGGATCTGCTCGACAGCGCCGTTCCCGAGGAAGTCCTTCACGTACATCCGCACCGGCGTCGAATCGCTCGCCTGGAGCCGCGAGTTGAGCCCCATGTTGCCGACGACGAAGTCGACGCGGCCGTCGCCGGTGAAGTCGCCGGCGACGATGCGGTTCCACCAGCCGTCGCTCCGGGCGAGCGAGGGGACGTCCATCTTCACCAGCCGGCTGCCGGTGTTGCGGAAGATCGTGATCGGCATCCACTCGCCGACGACGATGAGATCCGGCCGGCCGTCGCCGGTGACGTCCTGCCAGAGCGCGTCGCTCACCATCCCGACCGTCGCCAACTCGGGTGCGACCCGTGCCGTGACGTCGGTGAAGTGGCCGTGGCCGTCGTTGTGGAGGAGGAGGCTGCGCGGGTCCAGCCCGTACTTCCAGGGCACCACGCGCCCGCCAACGAAGAGATCGATCGCGCCGTCGCCGTCGAAGTCCGCGGCGGCAACGCGCGACCCGCTCACCGTCTCCGGCGGCAGCGCGCCGACCGCCTTGTGGAAGTTGCCCTTGCCGTCGTTCAGGTACAGCCGGTCCTGGAGGGCGGGGGAATCCT
This sequence comes from Gemmatimonadaceae bacterium, assembly GCA_013361935.1. Lineage (GTDB taxonomy): Bacteria > Gemmatimonadota > Gemmatimonadetes > Gemmatimonadales > Gemmatimonadaceae > JABFXC01. The sequence continues at coordinate 100,702 of JABFXC010000008.1, read as the reverse complement.
CCGAGAACTCGCTTCCCCCGCTCACCACGTACAGGTCGAGATCTCCATCCCGGTCGGCGTCGAAGAAGACCGCGCCGAGGTCCTCGGAGATCGCGTCGGCCTCGAGCACCGCTTCGCTCGACTTCCGGAAGCTGCCATCGGCTTGCTGGAGGAGGATCGCCCCCGCCTGCTCCTTCGCGCCGCCGATGAAGACGTCGTCGAGGCCGTCGCCATTGACGTCGCCGACGGCCATGTACGGCCCCTCGGTCGAGAGCATCCTCGGCATGAGCCGCTCGCGATCGAAGTCGACGAACTGGTTCTCGTGATGGACGAAGGGGATGCGCGCCGAGTCAGTGACGTCGGTGAGGAGGATACCGGGCGCCGGGTGCCGGGTGCCGGGACTGGCCAATGGCAACTCGCCGCTGGCCACCCGTCGTGCTCCGGTCTGCGCGATCACCAGCCGCTGGTTCGCGGCGACGTGTGTCTGCACGCTCACGCGGCCGTCCGGCCAGTCGACGCGCACGGTGTCGACCGTCGCCAGCCGGCCGATCCCGAAGTCGAGGGCGTAGTCGACGCTCGACTGGAAGCCGCGGGTCGGATTCTGCTCCTGGACGAGGCGGCGTCCGCCCGCGCGGAGCGTGACCTTCGCGCCTAACGCGAAGCGGTTCGCCCCCTCGCCGTCGAGCCGCACCTGGAGGTAGTCGTTGCCGAGCTGCGTGCGCGCGTTGTTGCGGTAGACCGACGCCGGCGCGTCGACGTTGTTCACGACGAGGTCCGGCGCGCCGTCGCCATCGAGATCGCCGTAGGCGGCGCCGTTCGCAAAGCCCTTCGTGTCGAGCCCCCACGGCGCGCTCGCGTTCGCGAAGGTCAGGTCGCCGCGATTGCGGAACGCGTAGTTCGGCAGCGGTGTCGAGGTCATCGCGCCGACGAGCCCGAGAAAGTCGACCTTTCCCGTCTTCGTGGCCCGCGACATGGTCGCGTCGCTGCCGAGGAAGGCGATGTAGTCCTGCGACGTCACGTCCTTCGCGAGCCCGTTGGTGACGAAGATGTCCTTGAAGCCATCGAGGTCGAGATCGCTGATCAGCGCGCTCCAGCTCCAGTCGGTGCGCGCGACGCCGGCGAGCTGACCGACGTCGCTGAAGGTGCCGTCGCCGTTGTTGCGCTGGAGCATGTTGCGCATGAACTGGCGCCCGTACCCGTCGCGCTCCTTCGCCTGGTAGACCGCCCACTCCTCGAACGACGAGGTGGTCTTCAGCCGATAGTCGTCCTCGGGGAGCATGTCGGTGGTGTAGACGTCGGGCCGCCCGTCGTTGTCGACGTCGGCGATGTCCAGCCCCATCGAGAAGTAGCTCCCGTACGGCATCTCCTCCTGCGACCGCTCGCGGAAAGTGCCGTCGCGGTTGTTGACGTAGAGGTAGTCGTGCTCGAAGAAGTCGTTGGAGACGTAGATGTCCGGCCACCCGTCGCCGTCGACGTCGCTCACCGCGATCCCCAGCCCGAAGCCGACCTCGCTGCTGTAGATCCCCGCCTGCGCGGTGACGTCGACGAAGCGGCCACGATCGTTGCGGTACAGCTTCGCGCCGCCGAAGCGGTCGCGCACCGCGCGCGTGTTCCCCGTGCCGAAGCTGCTCACGGGGCGCGGCGAGTTGTTGACGACGAAGAGATCGAGATCGCCGTCGCGGTCGTAGTCCAGAAAGGCCGCCTGGGTGGAGTACCCCTGGTCGTCCACGCCGTACTCGTGCGCCATCTCTTTGAAGGTCGGCACGCCGTGGGCGTCGAGCCCCTGGTTCATCCACAGCTCGTTCGCGCGCTCGCGCGGGTCGGCTTTTCCCGCGTGGCAGACATAGATGTCGAGCCGCCCGTCGCCGTCGACGTCGGCGAGGGTGATGCCGGTGGTCCACGGCCGGTCGCTCTCGATCCCCGCCTCCGCGGTGACGTCGCGGAACTGGAACTTCCCCTCGTTCAGATAGAGGGTGATCCCATGCTGGTTGGAGGAGAGGACGACCTCAGGAAGCCCGTCGCCGGTGAGGTCGCCCAACGCGACTCCGCCGCCGTTGTAGAAGTTGCGGTAGGTGAAGACGTTGAGCTCCGTGCTCGCCGCGAGCCGGTTCTCGAAGCGGATCCCGGTGTAGCTCGCGGGAAGCAGCGTGAAGAGATGCCCGTCGGCGGCGGGGGCGGCGCCGGTGCGTGCCACGTCCACCGGCCGGTCATGGCCCGAGCACGCGGCGGTGAGACACGAGCCGAACAGCGCGAGAGCGAGCGTCAGGCTCGATGCCTTGTTCATATGCCGCGGTGCAGCGAGGGGGGACGCCGCGCGGCGGGCTGCGCGCCGCGCGGCGGGACGACGAGGTTCCTCAATATGCCATAGCCTGCCCCTTTCGGGACAGGCTATGGCGAACGTGCACGAGACTGCGATCCCGCTCGAGGCCCCGCTCAGTAGCCGGGGTTCTGCTGGAGCAGGGGGTTGGTCTGCATCTGCGTCTGCGGGATCGGCATCAGGACCTTGTACGCGGGCTCCTGCGTCTTGTAGCTGAACGCGGAGGTGTACGTGCCGGCGCGGATCATGTCCTGGCGGCGCTTCCCTTCGGCGGTGAGCTCGAGGAGCCGCTCGTTGAAGATCATCGCCCGCATCTGTGTCTGGTCGTACGTGCCGCTGTAGGTCGGCGCGCTGACGCGGGCGCGGAGCTGGTTGATGATCGGCAGCGCGGCCATCGGCTGCCCCTGCTCGTTGAGCGCCTCGGCCTTGATCAGCATGATCTCGGCGAGCCGGAACCAGGCGTAGTCGTTGCCGTTGTTCTGGGCGACGTGTCCCGGATCGATCGGCCACTTGAGGATGCGCGCGCCCTCGTTCTCCTTCGCCTGCGTCACGTCGTTGATGGTGAGCGTGAAGCTGAGCGGCGCCCCCGCGCGGTCGGTCACCGGCAGCCCGGACTCGAGGTTGACCTGCGGCCCGATCAGGAAGATCTGCCGCCGCTGGTCGGCGGCGTCGAAGGCGTTGTACGTCTCGGCCAGCGTCGCGAAGCCGTTCCAGGGCGAGGGGGTGAACTGGTTGTAGTGCAGCACGCGCATCGGGAAGTTCAGCCCGAGGTCGTTCGAGTTCGTGAACTTGACGACGAGGATGTTCTCCGGCGACGTCGAGTTCGTCGCGGTGAAGTTCGACCGCCAGTTCGTGGCGAGCGAGTAGGCGCCGGAGTTGAGGATGCGGTCCGCCGCGGCCGCCGCCTCCGCCCACTTCGCCGCGCCCGGCTGCAGCCCGGCCGTGGTGACGGTGCCGGTGAACACGCGCGCATTCAGGTACATGCTCGCGAGGATCGCGTCCGCCGCTCCCTTCGTCATGCGCCCGCTCTGGTCGGCGGACCACGAGACCGGCAGATCGGTGCGCGCCGCGTTCAGCTCCGACTCGATGAAGCTGAACACCTCGGCGCGCGTCGCGCGGGCCCGCGGCTTCACGTCGACGTCGGTGACGATCGGCACCCCGCCGAAGAGGTCCATCAGCATGTAGTAGTACAGCGCGCGCAGCGTCCGGACCTCGGCGATGACCTGCTTCTGGTCGGCGATCGTCACGCGGCTCATCGCGTCGAGCACCGTGTTCGCGCGGGCAACGCCGGTGAAGAGCGTGTTGTAGGCGCCGTTGATCAGGCTGCCCGTCGCCGGGCTGTTCGGCGTCCACGTCTGCCGGTGAAGGTCGAGCCACTGCCCGTTGTCGTACCAGTCCTGGCCGCGGGTGGGGACGACCATCTCGTCGGTCGAGATCTCGCTGACGTTGTAGTAGTCGTCGGTCGTCCCGCGGAGCTGCGCGTAGACCGACGCGACCCCGCTCATCACCTCGGCCTCGTTCCGGTAGTAGTTGGCCGGCGTGATCGAGCTGAGCGGGGTCTCCTTCAGATCGGTGCAGCCCTGCATCGAGAACGGCAGCGGGAGGACGAGCATGAGCCCGACCACCCACGCCGCCCGCGCCGTGTTCTTCAAGGGTGACTTCCTCATGGAGTGTGCTACCTGAGTGAGTGAGCGGAGAGCTCCGCCGTTAGGCATTCGCTGGGCGTCAGAACGAGACACGAACCCCTCCCGTGAAGGTCCGCGGCCGCGGGTAGTTCAGATAATCGATGCCGCGCGTGGCGAGCCCGGCGTCGGTGTTGACCTCCGGGTCGTACCCGCTGTAGTGCGTCGCCGTGAACAGGTTGTCGCCGGAGAGGTAGACGCGCGTCTTCGACGCCGAGCCGTTGGGGCCCGACGACCGGAGGAAGTTCGGCAGGTCGAAGGTGTAGCCGACGGTCAGGTTCTGCAGCCGCACGAAGGAGCCGTCCTCGATCCAGCGCGAGGAGTAGATCGCCGGCTCGTGGATGCCCGTCCGGTCGCTGAGCGCCGAGCGGAGGAAGTTCTTGTCCTGGAGGACGTTGCCCTGCGTCGCGTAGACGAGCGCCGTGTTGTTGAACACGTCGTTGCCCACCGAGGCGCGAAGGAGGAAGCCGGCGTCGAAGTTCCGCCAGCTCGCCTGGCTGTGCAGCCCCGCCGTCCACTTGGGGTTGGCGTTGCCGATCGGGCGGATGTCGTCGCCGCCCGGCGAGACCGTCGTGCCGAGGTACTGGCCGGTCGGCGAGTAGTGCTTGAAGAGCTGCTTCCCGTTCGCGTCGAGCCCGGCGTAGACCGGCCCGTAGAAGGTGCCTAACGCGTAGCCGGGAAGGATACGCTGCGAGTACTGGTCGGACTGCCCCTGCCCGCTGACGCTCCCGGTCACGATGTACTGCCGGCTGCCGAGGTCCACGACCTTGTTGCGCTCGGCGGAGAAGACGAGCCCCGCCGTCCAGTTGAGCGGCCCGCCATCGAGCAGCCGCGAGTCAAGCGAGAGCTCGACGCCGGAGTTGCGCACCCGGCCGATGTTCTCGAGCCGCGTCCCGACGTTCGCCGGCTGCGGGACGTTCACCTCGAGCAGCAGGTCCTTCGTGTTCTTGACGTAGTACTCGAGGCTCCCCGTGAAGCGGCTATCGAGGAAGCCGTAGTCGAGCGCGATGTTGCTCTGCGCCGTCTGCTCCCAGCGGAGGTCGGGGTTGGCGTTGCGCGTCGGCGAGATGCCGGTGATGATCTTCTCGCCGTTCGACCCGAGCACGTAGTTGTAGCCCGTGCCCGATCCGAGCAGCAGCAGCGACGCATACGCCGGCACCGCCTGGTTCCCCTGCACGCCGTAGCCCGCCCGGAGCCGCAGGTCGGAGATCGGCGAGAAGTGCATGAACGGCTCCTCGCTGATCCGCCACGACGCAGACACGGCCGGGAAGGTCGCCCACTTGTTGTTCTCACCGAACCGCGACGAGCCATCCTTGCGCAGCACGCCCGTCAGGAAGTAGCGGTCGCGGAAGCTGTAGTTCGCGCGGGTGAAGAACGAGGCGAGCATGCTCTGCTCGCGATACGAGTACGGGGCGACGAGCGTCGCGCCCGCGCCGAGGTTGTAGAAGTGGAAGGCGTCGGTGCCGTATCCCTGCGCCTGTGCGCCGAACCCGCCGGTGTTGTACTTGTTGTACTCGTAACCGCCGACGATCTCGACGTTGCTGGTCTCGAGGAAGTTCTGATGGAAGGTGAGCAGCGTCTGGATCGTCTGCGTCGTGTTGTCCTGGCTCGCCTGGTTCGCGAGACCCGGATACTGCGCGCCCGCGGGACTGGACAGCGGGAAGTAGATGTCGCGCAGCCCCTCCGAGCGATCGATGCCGACGTTCAGCCGGCCGGTGAGGTTCGACAGGATGTCGACGTCGCCCGAGGCGTTGCCGAGGATCCGCGTCGTCGTGCCCTGGTCGGCGATCTGGTTGGCGAGCGCCACCGGGTTGCGCAGCGACTGGCTCCCCGTGCCCACCTCGTAGTACACCATCTTCCCGGTGACCGGATCACGGATCGTGACCGGGCGTGTCGGGTTGAAGGTCACCATGTTCACGAACACGCCGCCCTCGAAGCCGCCCGTCCGCTCGTAGGGGATGTAGTCGTCGATGACGTGCGACGCGGTGAGGTTGACGCCGAGCCGCAGGCGGTTGTTGAAGGAGTTCTGCGTCCCGTTCAGCCGTCCCTGGTAGCGGCGCAGCCCGTTCGCGACCACCACGCCGTTCTGGTCGAGATAGTTGAGCGAGGCTCTGTAGCGCGTGTCCGGCGAGCCGCCGGAGAACGAGAGGTTGTGGTTGTGCGTGACCGCGTTGCGCGTCAGCGCATCTTCCCAGTTCGTGTTCGCGCTCCCGAGGCTGCTCAGCCGCGACGTGTCGAGGACCCCCGCCGCGACTTCCTTGCGGACGAAGGCGCGGTACTCGTCGCCGGTGAGCACGTCGAGCGTCTTCGAGGGCGAGGAGCTCGCGACGTAGCCGTCGTACTCGATCACCGAGCCGTTCGGGTTGCCGCGCTTCGTCTCGATCAGGATCACGCCGTTCGCGCCGCGCGAGCCGTAGATCGCCGTCGCCGACGCGTCCTTCAGCACCGTGATCGAGGCGATGTCCGACGGGTTGAGCATGTTCAGCGGGTTGCGCGGCGAGGAGGGCGCGCCCCCGATGCCGATTCCCCCCGGCTCCGTCGGCGTGTTCTCGATCGGCACGCCGTCGATCACGTAGAGCGGATCGTTGCTCGCGCTGATCGAGGTGCCGCCGCGAATGCGGATCTGCGAGCCGGCGCCCGGCTCGCCGTTGTTCTGCGTCACGTCGACGCCGGCGACGCGCCCCTGCACCAGCTGCGTCGCGTTCGTCGTCACGCCGACGTTCGCCTCGTCGCCCTTCACGGTGGCGACCGATCCGGTGATCGCCTCCTTGCGCTGGGTCCCGTAGCCGACCGAGACCGTCACCTCGCTCAGCGTCACCGCCTGGTGGGTGAGCGAGAACTGCGCGGTCGCCGTCGCGCCGGCGGTGACCGAGACCTCCTGCTGCGCCGCCGCGTAGCCGATGCGGCTGGCGCGGACGGTCTGCGTCCCCACGGGGACGGCACCGATCACGAAATCGCCGTTCGCCTGCGTCACGGCGCCTCGCCGTGTGCCGACGACGATCACGTTGACGCCGGGGAGTGGCTCCTGCGTCGTGGCGTCGACGACGCGACCGGAGACGCTACCTGTGGCATCCTGCGCGTGCAACTGCAACGCGCAGAATGCGGCACTCATGAGCACGAACAAGAGTCGACGAGCCGCTGCCATACGCACGCCCTCGCAATGGGTAGGGAGAGGGGAACGTCACCCAGGTCCGCTCTCCCAGCGAACGTGGGACACGCCATCCACGAAACCGCTTTCATCCGCGAGCCCACATCGCCGCGCCGATGTCGGGGGAGAGAGGACACGCGGAACCGCCGCGCGCACGAAAACGCCGTGCGGACACGTACTTGGCCACGTCGGGAGAACGTCGGACAAGAATACGCCCTCCATATTCGGCCAGCCGTTTGCTTTGTCAAGACCACCGTCACGCTTCCCGCGCCGGCGTCCGTGCGGTGGCCAGCCACCGCGCTCGCTTGACGCTCCCGCGAGGGAGGGCCAATCTAGCCCCCCATGCTCCTCGCTCTCGCAATCTTCGCCCAGCTCGCGGCGAGCCCGCTCGCCGCCCCCGCTCACGGTGTCGCCCCCGTGCTCGCCTTCCCCGAACCCGGGATGGACGACAGCGCGGCGTATCAGGGATACCAGACCCGGTTCTACCGTGACGCCGCGGGAAACACGGTGCAGATCTACCTCGACCGCGAGGGCCGCGTCGTGAGCCTCTGGGCCGACGCGGAGGACGAGAGCCTCGGCTTCACCGTCCGCGGCGACCGCGGCGCGCCGGCTGCCCTGCGCTGGGGAAGCGACTCGGCGATCGTCGCCGCGCGCGGGCGGAGACGGTCCCTCGAGTACGCCCTCGCCGTCGACGACGCGCGCATCGAGATCGGTCTCTTCCTCCTCGGCTCGATGCGCGTCGAGCGCGACTTCCAGTACGCGGGCCGGCAGCGGGCCGCCCTCGACTCCACGCCGTTCCGCGTCGCCGAGACGCGGGACCTCCTGCTCGCCGTCCAGCGCCTCCCCGCCGGGGAGCGGCGCCGGCATCTCGCGCTCCTCGGCGCGCGCGATGTCGCGACGCTCCGCGCCCGGCTCCAGCCCGCGGTCTCCACCACCATCGCCGGCACGATGTGGCGCACGCGCATCGTCCAGCCTTCGCTCGACGGACGCGACACTCTCGTCCTCGAGCTCATCGCCGACCCGCGGCGCGTCGCCGCCTCGCGAACCGGCGACGTCGTGTCGCTGCGTGCCCTCGCCGGACACACGGTCCCCTTTACCGTCCGGATCACGACCACCGGCCGCGCGCTCACCCCGCTCGCGCGCGAGGAGATCTTCACCCCCGAGTTCCTCGCCTTCCTCGCCGACGCGAAGCGCGCCTCCGGGGACGGCGCGGAGATGCGCGCGCGCTGGCTCGAGCGGCAGACGCGCGGCGTCGAGCTCCTCGTCTCGCGCGAGAAGCTGATGGCCGGCCTGCCGAACTACGCGACCTATTTCGGCCGCGACATGCTCGTGACCGCGCTCATGATGCGGCCCGTCTGGCGCGACCAGATGTCCGAGTTCGCGATCGCCGCGGCGCTGCGCAAGCTCGGCCCCGCCGGCGACGTCAGCCACGAGGAGGCGCTCGGCGGCCAGGCGGTGCGCGAGGGCGCGCGCGACTACGCGATGCTCGTCGACGGCGCGCTCGGCGCGCGGCGCGCGGGAAGTGCCGCGGTCGCCGACAGCCTCCTCGCCGCGGCGCGTGGAGTGCTGCGCGATCTCCGGCGCACGCGCGAGAACTACCACATGATCGACGACGAGCTGCAGCTCGCGGTTCTCGCCGGCCGATGGCTGGGCGACTCGACGGTGAGCGCCGCGCGGAAGCGCGCCTTCCTCCTCGACACCGCCGGGGGAGGGGAAGCGCGGGTCGCGCGGCTGCTCCGCGAGCTCGCCCTCGTCTCGCGAATGACCGGGCCCTACGCGCGCGAGCCGATCGTCGCGAACCTGATCTCCTTTACCCGGCGCGACTCCACGCACTGGTCGTCGGCGAGCTGGCGCGACAGCGGAGCAGGGTACGCGAACGGACGCTGGGCGATGGACGTGAACGCCATCTGGGCGCCGCACGCGCTCGAGGCGCTCGCGACCGTGCTCGAATCGCTGCCGCGGCTCGGGATCTCCCCCGATTCCATCGCGCGCGCGCACGCCGACGTGATGGCCGGCTCCCCGCTCGAGGGATGGTCGCGCGATTCGCTCGCCCTTCGCCGCGCGATCGATGCCTGGTGGGGCGCGGAGCGGCACTTCGTCATCGCGCTCGATCCGGTCGCGGTGCGCGAGCGCGTCGCGGCGCGGCTCGCCGCGATGCCGCCCGCGGAGCGTGACTACTGGTCCGCGCTGGTCGCGCGGAGCGGCGCGGACCGCGACTCGCTGAGCTTCCTCGCCCTCGCGCTCGACGCGGACGGGAGGCCGATCGGGGTCGCGAACAGCGACGTCGCGACGCGGCTCTTTCTCGGCGACGGGCGGCGAGGGGCGCTGCGCGGCGACGCTGCCGCCCGCGAGCGGCGCGACGTCGCGCTCTTCACGCGAGCATATCCCGTGGGGCTGCTGATCGCGGGAGTCGGCCCCGTGGTCGCCAACGATGCCTACGCGAATCCGGGGGTCTGGCGCGACTTCGACCGCGACAGCTACCACGGGCCGCGCGTCGTCTGGGGGCGTGAGGTGAACCTCTTCCTGCTCGGCGTCGCCAACCGAACCGCGACCGGCGCCGGCGGCGACGGGGCGATGCTTCGCGCCGCGTTCGACCAGGTCCTCGGCGCGGTCGACGCGTCCGGGTTCCACAGTGAGCTCTGGAGCTACGAGATCCGCGACGGCCGCGTCGTGCCGGCGCGCTACGGCATCGCTTCCGACGTGCAGCTCTGGAGCACGACCGATCTCGCGGTGCAGTTCGAGCGCGCGCGAATGCGCTAGCGTCGCGGCGCGCACGCCCGCGCCCCGGATGCACTCCCGATTGTCATCGCTCCGCGCGATGATTGAGGTATGTCAGAACTGGCTACACTGCTGCGCGCACTCGAGTTCGCCGCGCACAAGCATCAGGGGCAGCGGCGCAAGGGACGCGACGGCGCGCCGTACATCAATCATCCGATCTCGGTCGCCGACACCATCGCGCGCGTCGGCCGCGTCACCGACATCGTGACGCTCACCGCGGCGGTGCTCCACGATACGGTCGAGGATACCGCGACCACGCTCGACGAGATCGAGCGCGAGTTCGGCGCCGAGGTTCGACAGGTGGTCGCCGAGCTCACCGACGACAAGCGGCTGCCGAAGGAGGAGCGCAAGCGGCTCCAGGTCGTGAGCGCGCCGTCGGCGTCGCGCCGCGCGAAGATCGTGAAGCTCGCCGACAAGATCATGAACGTCACCGACATCACCCACGACCCGCCCGTCGATTGGCCGGTGACGCGCCGCCGCGAGTACTTCGAGTGGGCGAAGCGCGTCGTCGAAGGGTGCCGCGGCGCGAACGCCGCCCTCGAGCGCCGCTTCGACAAGGTGGTCGCGGACGGACTGGCCTCGCTGGCGGGCCAGGCGTAGCGAGGACGGGCAGGGGTCAGGGGCCAGGCGCGAGGAACGGCGTTGACCGCAGTTGACGCAGTTCCTTCCGCCTGGCCCCTGACCCTGACTACGCGCGCGCCTCGCCGGTGTCGTTCCGCCGGCGCATCGCCTGCGCGCTCCGCCGCGCCCACGGCACGATCTCGAGACGCTCGAAGGGGATGTCCTCGCCGGTGACCTCGTCCTTGCCGAACTGCTCCGGCGCCTCGATCAGGCGCCGCAGCGCCTCGTCGATCTCGTGCAGGTTCTCGGTGTCGCGCGACGCCATCGACGCGTTCAGCTCGCGATCGAAGGTGTCGGTCCCCTCGTCGGCCATGTGGAGGCGGACCGCGCTGATGTCGCCCGTTCGGTCGCGCTCCGACTCGGAGCCTTCTTCGCTGCTGTAGCGGCGGATCGAGGAGAGCGCGCGCTCGCGCTCCTCACGGAGACGGTGCTCGAGCGCGCGAAGCTGGGAGTTGGAGAGTGGCATGGTATCGACGTGAGGCGTGAAACGAAAATGACGTCCTGCGTGGTCCCGCGAACACCATCGTGCGCCGGGTTCGGGCGGCGTCGTGCGTTACCTCATTCGCCGGCGAGTTGCCCGGCGAGCGTGCGCAGCGCGTTCGACGCCTGCGCCGCGTCGGCGCTCGGCGTCGCCCCGCCGCCCACCGCCGCGACCAGCTTGTCGTCGCGCGAGTAGAGGTCGTTGCCGAAGTAGAGGTCCCCGTCCCGGAAGAACGCCGTGAAGTAGACGATGAAGACCGGGATCTTCTCCTTCACGCGGACCGCCTTGTTGTTCGGCTCCTCCTCCATCGCGCGCTCCACGGAGTCGGCGTCCCAGCCGAGCACCCATTGCGCGAGCTCGGCGGGCCGCTCGAGGCGGATGCACCCGTGGCTGAAGGCGCGCACGTCCTTCTCGAAGAGCCCGCGCTCCGGGGTGTCGTGCAGGTAGATGTTGAAGTCGTTCGGGAAGAGGAACTTCACCAGCCCGAGTGAATTCTTCGGTCCCGGCTTCTGCCGCACGCGCGTCACGCCATTGTCGTTCCAGTACTCGTAATCGTTGCGGTCCATGTACCCCGGATCGGCGGCGATCTTGGCGTCGAGCTCCTTGTGCTGGATGTCGGGGGTGACGTTCCAGTAGGGGCGGAACACTACCGTCTCGAGCCGGTCGGAGAAGGTCGGCGTGTTGCGATCCTTGTACTCCGCGCCGACGATGACCTTCATCTCCAGCGCGAGGCTGTCGTCGTCGTACGCCTCGAAGCGGAACGCCGGGACGTTGACGAGGATGTACCGGCTCCCGAGGTTGCGCGGGAGCCAGCGGTAGCGCTCGAGGTTGGCCGCGATCTGGCCGAGGCGGTACTCGGCCGGGACGTTCAGCGACTCGACCGTCTCCGGACCGAGCACGCTGTCGACGTTGATGCTGTGCGTCTCCTGATAGCGGGCGACGGCGCCGGCGAGCGCCTCGTCGTAGAGGAAGCCCGGCGAGACGTTGGTCGAGTCGACCGGGGCGGCCGCGGGGCGCATCGCGCTCTCGCCCAGGTAGTCCTCGGCGCGCAGGCGATCGTAGAGCGCGTTGAGACGCTCGGCGGAATCGGCGTCCCCGGGCTTGAGCGCCCTCCCCTTGGGCACCGGCTTCCAGCCGCCGTGCGCGACGAGCGCGCGGTACCGCTGGAGCTGCTTACGCAGCGAGTCGTAGTCCTGCTCCTGCGGACGCAGCTGGCCGAGCGCGACGTCGAGATCCTGGGTGCGGATGACCGCGACGAGCGCGCTGTCGACGTCCTCCTCGCGCGGGTCGATGTGCCAGTCCTGCGAGACGGTGCGCGGGTCGACCTGCCCGGTGAGCATGTCGCTGCCGAGCGCCACGTAGACCGAGGTGAGGAGGACGTCGGCGTTCGCGATCTGTGTCGCCGTCGGCTTCTTCGCGCGCCGCAGCTCATCCAGCGCGCCGCCCAGTGCCTTCAGGGGAAAGCTGGCCAGCTCGAGCGCGTCGCTGTCCGCGGCGGCGACCGCGCGAAGGAGCGCACTCGTCCGATCGCCGCGCAGCCCGTCGGCGTTCATCCAGAGCGGGCTGCTGACGTGGAGCGCGTAGAGCTCGCCGGTGTGCTTCCACGAGGACGCGCTGAGCGGCTCCGGCCGCTTCCCCTTGAGCCGCGCGGCGATGGCGAGGCGGATGCTGTCGGCGGAGACACCGTGCACGGCGGTCAGCGCCGCCGGGTTCCAGGTCTTGTCGACCGGGGGCAGGGCGAGCCCGCGATGACGGACCGGAGTCGGCTTGTGGCTCTTGCACCCACCCAGGACGGTGAGGCCCAGAAGCAGCGCCGCGGCGAGGCGGCGCGGAGTTGTACGAAGATTCATCAGAACGGATGGCTCGGATTCAGAGGGGGCACAGCCGTTCATAGGCGAGAGTCGCGCCACGGCGGCACGAACCTGGTACACCGCTACTATAAAGGGGGGTCATCCGGCGGTCCCTGCCGGGCGGCCCCGGGCGGCCGATCCGATCAACCGAACCCGAAGGAGAAGGTCGAGTGAAACCGAGCGACGACGATCTCAGAGAGAAGCTGACCCCCGAGCAGTACGCGGTCACGCAGCGCGACGCCACCGAGCGCCCGTTCCGCAACGCCTACTGGGACAACCACGAGCCGGGGATCTACGTCGACGTGGTGAGCGGGGAGCCGCTCTTCAGCTCCCTCGACAAGTTCGAATCGGGGACGGGGTGGCCGAGCTTCACCCGCCCGCTCGAGGGCGACAACGTGCGGACCAAGACCGATCGCACGTTAGGCATGGCGCGCACGGAGGTGCGCTCCGCGGAGGCGAACTCCCACCTCGGCCATCTCTTCGACGACGGGCCGGCGCCGACGGGGATGCGCTACTGCATGAACTCCGCGGCGCTGCGGTTCATCCCCGTGGCGGACCTGGAAAAGGAGGGGTACGCCCGGTACCTGAAGCTCTTCGAGGACGGGTGACGTGGGAGTGGATGGGGGACGGGGGAGCGAGTAGGGGAGACGGGGACGACGTGGGGACGTGGGGACGTGGGGCCGCGAAGGTCCGCCCTCCCCCTCCCCCGTCGTCCCAGCCCTACGCTCGCTCCCCCGTCGCCATGTCCACTTCCACGTCGACCTGGAATCCCCCGTCGCCACGTCCACTTCCATGTCGACCCCCTAAGGGCCTGGCGCGGAGCTACCAGCGCGGATCGCTGTCGAGCAGAACCTCGATGTCCGCCACGGGGATGGGCTTCGAGAAGAGGTAGCCCTGCGCGGACTCGCAGCCGATCGCGCGCAGCGACTGGAGCTGCGACGTCGTCTCGACCCCCTCGGCCACGGCGACGACGCCGATGTTGCCGGCGAGGTCGCGCACCGTGTGCACGAGCTGCCGGTTCACCGGGCGCTCCTCCATCCGCATCACGAAGGTGCGATCGATCTTGATCCCGTCGAGCGGGAGCTGGTGCAGCTGGCTGAGCGACGAGTAGCCGGTGCCGAAGTCGTCGAGATAGATGCGGATGCCTAACGCGCGAAGCTGCGACAGGTACTCGCGCGTGCGGTCGGGATCCTCGATCGCGAAGCTCTCCGTGATCTCGAGGCGGAGCGTCCGCGGATCGAGGCCGCTCGCGCTCACCGTCTCGGCGACGAACTGCACGAACCCCGGCTGCGCGAACTGCTTCGGTGAGAGGTTGACGCTCAGCGACAGCGGCTCCTCGCGCGGGAAGCGGTCCTGCCAGGCCCGCATGTCGGCGCAGGCGCGGGCGAGCACCCAGCTGCCGATGGGGACGATCAGCCCCGTGTCCTCGGCGACGGGGATGAACTCCAGGGGCGGGACGATGCCGCGGCGTGGATGCCGCCAGCGGATGAGCGCCTCGAGCTCGGTGATGCGGCCGCTGTCGAGGGTGATCAGCGGCTGGTAGAAGAGCTCGAACTCGTCACGCTCGAGCGCGTGGCGCAGGTCGGTCTCCATGCGCAGGCGGGCGAGCGCCTTCGCATGCATCACCCCGTCGAACATCGCGTAGCGCGCGCGTCCCGCCGACTTCGCGCGCGACATCGCGATCCCCGCCTGCTGCATCAGTTTGCCGGGGGCCTCGAGCCCCGAGGAGCTGAGCACGATCCCGATGCTCGCCGAGATGTAGACCTCGCCCTCGCTCGTCTCGATCGGCGCGGCGATCGCCCGCTGCATGCGCCCGGCGACCCGGCCGCCGTCGCTGTCGTCGGAGAGGCTCTCGAGCAGGATCGCGAACTCGTCGCCGCCGGAGCGCGCCACCATGTCTTCCCCGCGCACGCACTGCTCGAGGCGGCGGGCGATCTCCGTCAGCACCTCGTCGCCGACCGCGCGACCGAGGCTGTTGTTGATCGACTGGAAGCGGTCGAGGTCGAGAGCGAGGACGGCGAAGCGGAACTCCTTGTGCCGCCGCGCGCGCTCGATCGCGTGCCCGAGACGGTCGAGGAAGAGCGCGCTGTTCGGGACGCCGGTGAGGGAATCGCGGAGCGCCAGCTGGCGGAGCTCGTCCTCGACGAGCATGTGCTGCGCGAGCTCCTGATGCAGCTCGATGGTCGTCGCAAGCAGCTCCGCCACGCCGTTCACGAGGTGCCGGTCATGGTCGGACCAGCTGCGCTTCGCATCGAGCACGACGAGCAGCGCACCCACGTTCATGACGGCCAGCGCGCCCTCGCTCCCGTTCGGCGCACCGTCGCGGAGCGGGACGACGGCGAAGCCCGCGGCGCCGGCGGCCCGCGCCTGCCGCGCGTAGCTCTCGTATTCCGCTTCCGCTTCTCCGACGTCGGCGAAGTACGCCGTGCGCGAATGCGCCGATGCGCTCGGCAGCGTGAGCAGCGTGACTCGAGGTCCGGCCGCCGTGCCGCTCGCGCAGGCCAGCCCGCGCGCGATGATTCCCGTCGCCTGAGTGATCGAGCGCTCCCAGAGCGCGAGGATGGCGCTCGGCGAGGCATCTGGAATCGCCGTCAACGATCCCGGAGTGGGGGTGCGTGACGGAGCGGGGGTGAGAAACCGCGGCGGCATGGGCTTAAATGACGAGTCAGTGCCGGTGGCGGCACGAATCGTCATTAGAGCCTATTAAAGAACGAGGGTGCTGAGCCGGCCTCAGGCGGGCGACCCGGCGAGCGGAAGGTCGAGCTCGAAGGAGAACTTCGTCCCTTTTCCGGCGGTGCTCGTGACCCTGAGCTCTCCGCCCAGGCGCGCCACCAGGTCGCGACAGATGGTCAACCCGAGCCCGGAGCTGGAGAAGAGGCGCCGGTCGTCCCGTTCCCCCGGGCGGAAGGCCTGAAAGAGCCGCGCCTGGACACGCCGCGGAATCCCCGGGCCCGTGTCCGCAACGGTGAACGCCACTCGCGTTCCGTCGAGCTGGCGCGCGCTGATCGAAACCGAACCGCGAGCTGTGTACTTCAATGCGTTCGCCGCGAGGTTGAGCAGCACCCGGTGGAGGGGAGCGGGGAAGCCGAGGCGACCATCGTCCTGCACCGAGGAGAGGCGCATCTCGAGCTGCCGCTCCTCCGTCATCGGCGCGAGGATGTCGCGCACCGAGTACAGGAGCTCGGCGATCGAGAACGACACGGGCGCCGACTCGACGAGCCGTTCGCCGTTGACGTGATCGATGATGTCGGTCGCGAGCTGATTGAGCCCGAAAGCTGCGCCGTAGATGATGCCGAGCTGGCGCGCCTGTGCCGGGGCGATCGGACCGCTGCGCCCGGAGCGCAGCGTGTCGACGAGGAAGAGGATCGCGGTGAGTGGGGACCGCACGTCGTGCGCGATCTCCGTGGTCAGCTCGACCGCGACCCGGTCGCTCGCCAGGTATCCCTCGTTCAGCCGTTCCCCTTCTTCGCCGACCGGCGACTGCTGGATCGTGCCTAACGCCGCGAGCACGTCGAGCGCTTCCGAGGCGTGCTCGCGAGCCACGGCGTGGACCGCGACGATGAACTCGAGGCGGACGCGTTCGATGATGCGTTCGGTGGCGAGGGAGCGGGGAAGCGCACGCCGGGGCGTGGTGTTCGCGAGCGCGGCGTCGACCGCCTCGCGAAGCGTCGCGAAGAACAGATCGAGCTCGTCGTCGGGCGCCGCGTGGGCGCAGGCCGCGCGCGCCCGCGCGAACGCAAGCTGCAGGGCGTCGTCGAGCTGACCCCGCACTGCGACGAGATCGCTCGTGCGATGGCGCCCACGCGGTGCGCCCGTCCGGTGCCGCTTCCGAACCGCGCGCCTAGGGACTTCGTCGTCCTCCGGCATGTCGCTCAGATCTCGCTATCTCGCTCCGCGATCTCGTTGCGATGGAGACTGTGCCGCTCCATCAGGCGATACAGCGTCGTGCGATCGATGCTCGCCAGGCGTGCCGCCTTCGACATGTTGCCGCCGGCGCGGCCGACGAGCCGCGACAGGTACGACCGCTCGAAATCCGCGACGAGACGGTCGCGCGCCGAGTAGTAGCCTTCGTCCATCAGCGCGCTGGTGGCCGCGTCGCCGCCGAGCGCGGTGACCGGCTCCTCGTAGAAGGGAATGTCGTCGGGACGGATTGGCTGATCCGGCTCGGCGAGGACCGCCAGATGCTCGATGACGTTCTGCAGCTCGCGAACGTTGCCGCGCCACTGCTTCGAGCGCAGGAGGTCCAGACTCGCCGAGGTGAACTTCGGCGCCGGTTCGCGCGTGCGGCGGTAGCGATTCCAGTAGTGCGAGAGGAAGTGGTTCGCGAGCAGCGGGATGTCCTCGACGCGCTCGCGGAGCGGGGGAAGCTTGATGAGGACGACGCGCAGGCGATAGAACAGATCCTCGCGCAGCACTCCCTTGGAGACCGCTTCCTGTGGATCGCGGTTCGTCGCCGAGACGAAGCGCACGTCCACCTGCGCGTCCGTCTCGCCGCCGACGCGGCGCACCACGCCGTCCTGGAGCACGCGCAGCAGCTTCGCCTGGAAGCGCGCCGACATCTCCGTCAACTCGTCCAGAAACAGCGTTCCCCCGTTCGCGACCTCGAGCAGTCCGGGCTTGTCGCGATCGGCGCCGGTGAACGCGCCCTTCCGGTGTCCGAACATCTCGCTCTCGAGCAGATTCTCGGGAAGCGCGGCGCAGTTCACCGCGACCATCCGCTTCGCGGCGCGCGGGCTGTGACGGTGGATCACCTGGGCGAGCACCTCCTTCCCCGTTCCGCTCTCGCCGCTGATCATCACCGACGCGTCGGTCGCGGCGACCTTGCGCGCGAGCTCCACCGCGAGGCGGAAGCCGCGCGAGACACCGATGCACGTGACGAGCTCACTGTTCCCGCTCTCGCGCGTCGCGCGCGCCGTCTGCCCTTGCGCATCGCGCCCCGCGAGAACCGTGTGCATCGCACGGCCGAGGAGCACCTCGAGGTGCGTCGGCGTGAACGGCTTGAGCAGATAGTCCCACGCGCCGAGCCGGCGCGCCTCCAGCGACGACTCGACGCTCGGGTTGCCGGTCATGACCGTGACGAGCGTATCGCGATTCGCCTCGAGCGCCGCCCGCAGGATCTCCAGACCCGAGACCTGGGACATGTAGAGGTCGAGCAGGATGAGGTCGAAGCGCCGTCGCTTCACGCGCTCCAGGGCCTCGTCACCGCTCCCCGTCATGGTGACGTTGTAGCCCTCGGCCTGCAGGAAGCTCACGCATCCTTCGCGGAGCGTGCGGTCGTCGTCGACGACCAGAACGTGGATGCTCGACTTTGCTGCCGCGCCATGGCGGAGAGTGTCGGCGAGACCGGGCGCGCTCAGGCCCAGCGAGCGGGGGACATCACTTGCGCCTGACATTCGGGGGGACCTCGGAAAGCTGTGACGGCGTCGTCGACTTCTCCGGACGTCCTTGCACCTGCGAAACGATCAACGTGCATCTACCCAGTGACAGCCGTGCGGCGCCGCCCCGGCCCAGCGAATAGCGGTCGTTCGAGCAGCAACTGGAACGCGTGACCCGCGTCACTGTCGCTGGCGGGCCACAGGTATTGCGCAAAAGGACATTTCTGTCAATAGGAAGTTACAAGTCCGTCATTTTCGTCCCGTTCGGACCCGAAAAATCCGCACCTAACGGTGATGAATCGAGGATCCGGGGCGTAGCGGACAGCGCGCCGACGATCGCTGCCAGCGGTTCGCGGCTCGCTAGGAAGCGTTAGGGGAGGAGGGACCATCCTGCCCGTCGAGCCGGGCGTGCGCGCGAGGCCCGCGCGAGTCGTGCAGCGCGGCGGATGCGCGCACGAGCATGTCCATCGGGCCGAGGGCGAACTCGGCAAAGTTCGGCGTGGCGCAGTATCCAGCGCGCAGCCGGATCGAGTCGCCGTCGCTGACCACGGCCGAGCCGGCGCTGAGCTGCTCCTCGATCCGGTCGATCATCCGCACGGCGCCGCCCGCGTCCGTCGCCGGCGCGATCAGCGCGAACTCGCGCGTGCCGATGCGGCCCATCACGTCCGATCCACGCGCGAGCCTCCTGCATCGATCGGCGACGCGGAAGAGCAGGGACGTGTCGAGCTCCTCCTCCGGGCGTTCGGCGCGCATCGGCGTGAAGGCGATGCAGGCCAGCGGCTCCGAGTGTCGCGATGCCTCGGCCGCCAGCTCACGCGCGCGATGCCGCAGCCCGTTGGCGTTGTAGAGTCCAGTCGCCGCGTCGATGAGACTCGTATCACGCGTCCGGTCGACGGCCTGCTTCGCGCGCAGAAAGACCTGAAGCTTGAGCAGCAACGCCGAACCATCGAGGGGAGGCGAGCAGAGCTCCCACGCACCGGAGCCGTACGCCTCGAGCCGCTGCGCGCGCGACGTGCCGTGGGACGCGATCAGCACGATCGGAGTGGCGAGGTCGAAGCCAGGATCGCCGCTGAGCTGGCGGCAGATGTCGACGCCGCTGCGATCCGAGAACGTCGTGTCGAGGACCACTACATCCGGTGCCTGCTCGCGCGCGAGCTCGAGGATTCTCGCCGGCGAGTCGGCGTCGATCACGGCGTAGCCGTTGCTCTCGAGGACGCTTCGCCACGCGCGCCCATTGAGCTCGCTCTCGGTGGCGAGCAGTACGACGAAAGGACGCCAGGGCTTGTCGTCCGTGAGCATGAGGGCGCGCGAAGAGCGATGTCGTGCGCTGTCGCACGAGGAAGAACCGCCGGAAGGCACCGCGCGCACTGCAGATCCCGTGCGTCGTGGTTCTCGGGAATTAACTCGCTCTCATGACTGAGGTTGCACGCGGGTGCCGTTTCGCCGGCGCGGTGGCGGGTGCGGCCCGCGCGCAACAGGTTGGGAGCGGATCGCTGATTTCGCGCCACAGTATCACGTCGTGGGCGCAGCAGGATTCGTCGGCAGAGGTGCGATCGCCGCGCGGATCGAAGGGGTGAACTTGTTGTCCGCATGGTCGCGATTGTGGTCGCATCGCGACAGGTGCCGAAGCACCGCGCGAGCGCAGAGGGCGCGAGATTGTGAGCTAACGCACCAGAAATCAAGCATTTATCGCTGCGTCCGGCCGCAGGCTGCAATGAGCACGGCGGCTGCATCGCGGCTGGGCCACGATGCACGCTCCCTCCCGATCCACGACTCACGGCTGGCGTTCCGCCGCCGCCGGCGCGCGTGCGCTCCGCCGTCGCTACGGATTCCGGCGTCCTGCCGCGATCGTGACTCACGCCGCGATCATCGCGATCGCGTATGCCACGGCATATGGGCTGCGCTTCGATTTCCGCATCCCCGCGACGGAGGCGCGACTGGCGCTGCAGACGCTTCCCTGGCTGCTCGGCATCCGTCTCATCCTCCTCGGCCAACTCAGCGTCTATCGCGGGTCATGGCGCCATGTCGGGTCGAGCGATCTCGCGTCGCTCGCGCTCGCGACGAGCACGAGCACGGTGCTCTTCGTCGGCGCGCTCTTCGCCGTGGGCAAGCTCGCGGGGATGCCACGCTCGGTACTCATGATCGACTGGCTGCTCTTCATCTTCCTCGCCGGCGGGATGCGCTTCGCCGCGCGGTGGGTGCGCGAGACCCCGTTCGTACGCCGGGGCGGGCATGGGCGTCGAACGCTGGTGATCGGCGCGGGGCAGGCGGCCGAACGATTCCTTCGCCAGGGCCTGCACGACCGCCGAACGGGAATGACGTTCATCGGATTGCTGGATGACGACGAGAAGACGCATGGTCTCTCGCTGCACGGTGTCCCCGTGCTCGGTGGGGTCGACGCGCTGCAGCGCGTGGCGACACGACGCAACGCCGAGCTCCTCGTCATCGCCATCCCTTCGGCGACCGGAGAGCAGATCCGACGCATCGTCGGCATCTGCACGAGCACGGGGCTCGACTTCAAGATCCTGCCCCCGCTCGACGAGCTGCTCGACGGCCGCGCCCATGTCGGCCAGGTACGCGATGTCCGGATCGAGGATCTCCTCGGACGCGATCCGATCCATCTCGACCTCGATCGCGTCGAGCGCGATCTCGCGCGAAAGACGGTGCTGGTGACCGGCGGCGCCGGCTCCATCGGCTCGGAGCTCGCGCGCCAGATCGCCGGCTTCTGTCCCTCGCGGCTCATCCTCTTCGAGCAGGCGGAGAGTCCGCTCTACTTCGTGCACCTCGAGCTCTCGCGCACGTACCCGGGGCTCGAGATCGTCCCGGTGATCGGCGACGTCACCGACGGTGCGCGCGTCGAGTCGGTGTTCACCACGTATCGTCCCGACTACGTCTTCCACGCGGCCGCGTACAAGCACGTGCCGATGATGGAGGCGAACGTCGTCGAGGCGGTGCGCAACAACGTGATGGGAACGCTGCGTGTCGCGGAGTGCGCGGCGCGACACGGCGCGCAGAAGTTCGTGCTCATCTCGACGGACAAGGCGGTGAACCCGTCGAGCGTGATGGGGACGACGAAGCGGCTCGCTGAGCTGATCGTGCTCGGCCACCCGGTGCTGCGCGCGTCGAGAACCGACTTCCGCGCCGTGCGCTTCGGGAACGTGCTCGGATCGGACGGCAGCGTCATCCCGCTCTTCAAGCGCCAGATCGCCGCCGGGGGACCGGTGACGGTGACCGACCCGAAGGCGCGGCGCTACTTCATGAGCATCCCGGAGGCGGTGCAGCTGGTGCTGCAGGCAGCTGCGCTCCCTGAGGCCGCGCGGCGCATCACCATGCTCGACATGGGCGAGCCGGTCGCGATAGTGGATCTCGCGGAGCAGCTCATTCGGCTGTCGGGACTCGTGCCCTATCGCGACGTGCACATCGTCTTTACCGGGCTGCGTCCCGGGGAGAAGCTGGACGAGGAGCTCACCTCGCAGATCGAGGCAAGCATCCCGACCGCGGTGGAGAAGATCCACATCGTCGAGACGGGGCGACTCGAACCGCGCGAGCTCGAGGCGGGGCTCGGCCGCCTGCGCGACGGAATCATGCTCGGCGAGGAGGCGGCGCTCGTGCGGACGCTGCGTGCGCTGGTCCCCGAGTACCGGCCGAAGTTCGTCGAGCAGGAGGTGGGCGTGGGCTGGCGGTCGGAGCTCGAGCAGCAATCCGACCGGCCACGGCCCGTCGCCGCCACGTTCCGGACGCCCTTCGAGCTGGGCTCGATGCTCGCCGGCAGCCGGGAAAGCCAGCGGATTTCTCCGCTTCAATAGGAGCCGGGTGTAATCGCGGTGCCTCACGCGTGTGGACGGATTGCGCCACCGGGCGCCCGAGCGTGTCGGCCCGTCACATCGACCGGCTTCACAAGCCATTGATCAGTAGCGACTTGGGCGCAGTGTGTCGAGCGCTGGCAGGACGCCGGAGGTGGCACGGCCGGTGCCTTCAGCCTCTCCGATCGAAAGCCTCGGTCGCCGCCGGGCAGCGCGAGCCCGGGCCGTGACCGGAGCCGAATCATGTCTCGAACCAGGCAGGAACAAGCGATGAGCGCCCTCCCCCAGGCGAATCCCGCCGTCGTCTACCGGCCGCTGCCGGACGGCGGCGTCCTCTTCTCACCCGCCGACGAGAGCTACTTCGGTCTCAACACTACCGGCGCCTGCATCTGGGAGAACCTCGCCCCGGTGAAGAGCAGCGTGGATGAAGTCTGCGCGGAGATCGGGAGCCGGTTCCCCGACGCCGAGCCGACGAAGGTGCGGAGCGACGTCGAGCAGATGATCTCGGCATTCGTGGAGAACGGGCTCGCTATCTCATCCTGAGCGAGCGATGTCGGCTGCCAGCGCGATCGGACGAGTGCTTCGCCAGCCACCGGGGGTGTGGCGGGACGTCGCTCACGCGCAGCTGATGCTGATCGTCGCACAGCTATTGGTCTGGAGCCGTCCGATCGGCGAGCTGGTCGCGGCGGATGCGGGTGAGATGCCGGGAGTAGCCCGCTCGCATCCGAAGCCGCCGCTCGACGCGAAGGCGATGCGGTACGCGAGGGCCGTCCGCGTCGCGAGCGCATACGGAATGTTCCGGCCGAAGTGCCTCGTACGCGCCGTGGCGACCGAGCGGATGGTTCGCGGCGCAGGAATCACCGGCAGCCGGATCAGGATTGGCGTCCGCGTCGACGACGGTGGGTTCGCGGCCCATGCATGGGTGGAGCTGGACGGGCGGGTGCTCGGTGATCGGCAGGACTATACCCGGCAGTTCGCGCCGATCACCAACGTCCGCGTCCTGTAGTCTCTCGTTCCGGGATCAACGCTGATGAGCGCAGTGCTCGGTGTGTTTCGCTTCGACGGATCGACGACGACTGACGTCGTCGCCGGGCGCATGCTCGCGGGCATGCGTCGTCGCGGCGATCATCGAGCCGACGTCTGGCGCGAAGCGGGTGCGGTGCTCGGCGCATCGCGCTACGCGTGGGAGCTGGAGAGCGGGTTCTCCGGTCCCGTGCTCGTCGTGCAGGACGCCGACCTGGTGATCGCGGCGGATGCATCGCTCTACTATCGCGACGACCTGCGGCGGAAGCTCGCGCACGCCGGTGTGCGGCCGTCGGGGCAGACGGCGAGCCACCTCATCCTCGCCGCGTATCGCGCATGGGGCGAGCGGTGCCCGGAGGAGCTGGAGGGAGACTTCGCCTTCGTGCTTTTCGACCGGATGCGGCGCACGGTGCTCTGTGCGCGCGATTTCGCCGGCAAGCGGCCGCTCTTCCACCTCGAGCTGCCGGGCGGCGGCTTCGCCGTCGCGTCGACGATGGGCGGTCTGCTCGCGCACCCCGAGTGCAGCGTGGAGATCGATCTCGCCACCGTCGCAGAGACGACGGCGTGGTACGTGCGCACGGGTGAGCGGACCTGCTACAAGGGGATTTCGCGGCTCGACGCGGGGCACACGCTGGTGCTCGAGCGGTCGAAGGGGACGCGGGTGACGCAGCACTGGGAGCCGCCGGTGTTCGAGTCGCCGAGCCGGCTCTCGTTCGACGACGCGGCGGCCGAGCTCCGGGGGTTGCTCGCCCGCGCGGTGGCGGAGCGCGTGCCGCGGAACGAGACGACCGCGGTGTGGATGAGCGGGGGACGCGACTCGACCGCGGTCTTCGCCGCCGGCGAGCACGCGTTAGGCGCCGAGGGGCGGTGCGAAGGTCTGCGGCCCGTCTCGGTGAGCTACCCCGAGGGCGACCCTGGATGCGAGGACGGGTACATCCGGGCGGTGGCGACGTTCTGGAAGCGTCCCGTCCACTGGGTGAACGCGAACGACGTCCCGCTGCTCGACCGGCCGGCGGAGCGCGCGGCGGAGCGCGACGAGCCGTTCGCGCATCTCTACGAGATGTTCAACCGCACGCTGGCGAGCGAATCGCGGGGCATCGGAGCGCGCGTCGCGCTCGACGGCGTCGGCGGCGACCAGCTGTTCCTCGTGTCGAGCGTGTATCTCGCCGACCTGCTGAAGAGCGGACGCTGGCTCGCGCTGGCGCGCGAATGGAAGGCGCTCGGCTTCAAGGGGTCGGGGTTCCGGACCTTCTTCCGCTGGGCGGTGCAGCCCGCACTCCCGCCGTCGGTGCTTCAGGCGTCGCGGGTGCTGCGTCGGGGCCGTCCGCTGCGCGCCGAGCTCCGGCGCCGCGTGCCGGCGTGGATCGCGCCGTCGTTCGCTGCGCGCAACGGGCTCACCGAGTACGTCCGCGCCGCGCCGCGTCCGCGCCGCGGGGAGAGCATCGCGGCGAACGAGTCGCGCTGGTACTTCACCGATCCCTTCTTCCCGCAGGTGTTCGGGATGATGGCGGCGTTCGCGCTCGAGGAAGGCGTGGAGCTGCGCTCGCCGCTGTACGACGGGCGGCTGCTCGCCTTCGCCGCGACGCGACCTCGCGAGGAGCGCTGCTCCGGTGGCGACACCAAGCTGCTGCTCCGCCATGCGATGAAGGGGCTGCTCCCGGAGGAGGTGCTGGAGACGCGCGCCGGCCGCACCGGCGTGGCGGGCGGCTACTTCGATCGCTCGATGCGCGACAGCTTCGCCGACTTCATCGACCGCGAGCTGCGCTCGCCGCTGCTCGGCGAGCTCGGGGTGATCGATGAGCCGGCGCTGCGACGCGCGTGGACGCGGTTCATGCGCTTCGGGAGCGAGGAGATCGGCCTGCAGCTGTTCCTGACGCTGCAGGCGGAGCTGTGGCTGCGGGCGCGGAGGAGCGAGCGTCGCGACGATGCGCCGCTCGAGCCGGAAGTTCTCGCGCGGGCGGTTTGACGCGCGAGGTTGGACGAGGGGGAAAGCGCGACGTGCAAGAGCCGCCGGCGACGGCGGAGCGGCCATACCCTGGTGCATGGAGGCACCACCTATGTACGAGACTCCGATGCTGGAGATGTACGGATCGTTCCGCGACCTGACGATGTCGGGGAACACGGCGAAGAAGGCGGGGGTCAACGACCTGGCGAGCGTGCTGAACTCGCAGAACTCGCAGTCGGACAATGACGGATGCAATCCACGGTCGCGGCCATGGTCGCACGCGGGGAACTGTCTGTCCTGATGCGATCTGTCGTGTCGCACCACTCGAAGCGTAGCGGTCGATGAGCGCGATACTCGCGATCATCGGGCCGCGCCGGGATAGCCTGTTCGGTGAGCATGCCCTGCGGGGAATGCTCCCCGCACTCGGCGGTCGCGGCGAGTCATGCGCGTCGGTGTGGCGCGGCGAGGGCTGCACTCTCGCCGTCGCCCGGCACCCGTGGGAGCGGCACGCCTCGGCCGCCGATGGTGAAGTGGTGGCCGAGCAGCAGGAGTGCCTCGTGGTTGCCGACGCGTCGCTCTACTATCGTGCGGATCTCCGTCGGACCCTGGCGCGGGCGGGGGTGGTCACGACCGCGGACGACGCGTCCCAGCTCATCCTCGCGGCCTATCGGGCGTGGGGTGACGACTGCGCTGCCCGTCTGGAGGGGGACTTCGCATTCGCGCTCTACGACCGCCGGCGCCGGCGCCTGTTATGCGGGCGGGACTTCGTCGGCAGCCGGCCTCTGTTCTACGCGGAACTGCCTGACGGCGCGGTCGTCGTCGGGTCGGCGATCGGGACGCTGCTCGAGCATCCGTCATGCGACCGCTCGCTCGATCGGGTGGCGATCGGGCTGGACGCGGCGGCGCTCGCGTTCTCGGTGGGAGAGCTGACCTGTCGCAAGGGAGTACGCAGAGTAGCGGCCGGCGCCTGTCTGACAGCGGAGGCCGGCGGCTCGGCGCGAGTCGTGAAGTTCTGGCGCCCGCGGGTCGTGAAGTCCCGGGTGCCGTTCGACGACGCGAGCGAGGAGCTGCTCGCGCTGCTCAGCGCCGCGACGCGCGAGCGCATGAGCGTGACCGCACCGACGGCGATGTGGCTGAGCGGTGGCTGGGATTCGACCGCGATCTTCGCTGCCGCGCATGGAGGGAGTGCCCTGCCGGCCGGGGTCGCCCTCGAGCCCGTGTCATTGAGCCATCCCGCGGACGACTGCGGCTACGAAGACGACAAGATCTCGGCAACCGCGGAGCGCTGGGGCGCGCGGATCTCCTGGGTGAAGGCACGCGAACTCGCCATGCTCGACACGCTGCTGGCGGGTGCCGGCGATCGTGACGAGCCGGTGGACCATCTCTTCACGGCGCTCAACCGCGAACTGGCCAATCGGTCGAAAGCCATCGGCGCGCGCATCGCGCTCGATGGATATGGCGGCGACTTTCTCTTCAACTCATCGAACGTCTATCTCGCCGATCTCGTCACCGAGCTCCGCTTCGGGCGCCTCGCGCGCGAGTGGTGGTCGATGAAAGGGCGAGGCTACGGGCTCCGCCACCTGTTCCGGTATGCGATCCAGCCGCACCTCGGCGCGTGGCAGATGGAGGCGCTCGTTCGGCTGCGTGGGGGCCGTCGGCCGGCCACCCCCTACCAGCGGAGCATTCCGTTCTGGATCGCGCGCGAGTTCGCGGTCCGCGGCGATCTCGCCACGCGGGCCCGAGAGGGCGGCGCGTTAGGCGGCACGGCTCCGACACAGGCCGATCGCGAGCTCGAATGGTTCGTGACCCAGCCGTTCTACGCACGCTCACGGGCGATGAACCGCGCGGTCGCGGCGCGCGGGGGCGTGGAGCTGCGCGCTCCGCTGCTCGACCAGCGACTCGTCGAGTTCGCGATGTCGAGACCGGCAACCGAACGGACCTCGATGGGGCAGGGAAAGCGTCTGCTCCGGCGCGCGATGCGCGGACTGCTGCCGGAAAGCGTGCTGGCGCCACGCCCGTACAAGACCGGAAACCTCAACGGCTATTTCACGGCCTCCTTCCTGGCGCGCGAGCAGACGGTGCGCGCGATGGTATCGGAGCCGTTGATGCTCGAGGAGATCGGGATCATCGACGGAAGGAAATATCGCGGCGCGGTAGATCACTTCTTCCGCCAGCGCTGCGACGCTCCCTTCCGCCTGGAATTGACGCAAACGCTGATGTGCGAGCAGTGGCTGCGTTCCACCGCGGAATCGTCGCGCGCGCCGAGGAACGTCGAGGGCACGCAGGAGACGAGACAGCTGGCGGCATCTGCCTAGAGTTGACGGCCGACAGTGGCCGTACTTGCGTCGGGCAAGCCATCCCGACACCCTCCCGGAGGATACAGTATGTACGAAGCACCAACCCTGGAACGGTACGGATCGTTCCGCGAGCTGACGCTCGGTGGTGGATCGGAAGTCCACCTCGACGACGCCAGCACGTTCGATCATGCGGACCACTGCATCGCCATTCCCAGCGGCTATCAGTGCGT
This sequence comes from Gemmatimonadaceae bacterium, assembly GCA_013361935.1. Classification (GTDB taxonomy): domain Bacteria; phylum Gemmatimonadota; class Gemmatimonadetes; order Gemmatimonadales; family Gemmatimonadaceae; genus JABFXC01. Next base: position 73,173 of record JABFXC010000008.1, on the reverse strand, counting down.
CTCGGTCTGACGTCTGCCGACTGGGGGGCTGACTTCCAGCCCCCCAGTCGGACGCAGTCGCCCGCCTGGGTGAACTTCTCGGTCTTCGGCGGCTGCCTGCGCTCGGAGCTCGAGATTCCCGGACTCTCACACGCCGACGGCTCGCCGCCCACGTGGACCTTCGCGCGCGGCGAGGTGCGCCTGCCGGCGGACGCGCGGCGTATCGGCCGCGGGCCGGATCTTCCCTGTGAGATCGAGCTCTTCGCCGATGGAGAGCGCTACTGGCTGAAGCACTCCTGCACGGGCACGTACCGGATTTCGAGATCGGGCCGGGAGATCATCTTCGAGCAGCAGGGAGTCCCGCCCAGCGATGCCATCTGCGCCGATCTCACGGGACGCGTGCTGGCGATCGCGATGCACGCCATGGGATGGGCGACCCTTCACGCGAGCGCGGTGGCGTTCCGCGATGGCGCGGTCGCGCTGCTCGCCCCGAAGCATCATGGCAAGTCGACCCTGGCGATCGCGCTGACGCAAGCGGGCGGTCGTCTCGTCACCGACGACATGCTGCCGGTCGTTGCCGGCGCGCGGCCCATCGTGCATCCAGGCATCCAGCGCGCGCGCCTCAACAGCGACTCGCGCGAGCGGCTCATCGCCGACGACTGCGAGCGTGGAATCGACGGCAAGCACGTGGTGGGCGGCATCCCAGCCGAACGGCTGCTCTCGATCGAAGCGCCGCTCGCCGCACTGTACTTCCTGAAGCCGGTCACCGCGCTGCCTGACGATGCGGTCGTGCGCCGGACCCGAATCTCCACGACCGCGTGCGCCATCGGCCTCGTGCGCCATGCGAAGATCGGATATCTGCTCGGCGGATCGGAGGCGCCCGTCGTCTTCGACCGCGCGTCGGGGATCGCGCGCAGCGTACCCGCGTTCGAGCTGGAGGTCGTTCGCGAGCTGAGCCGCGTGGATGAAGCGGCCGAGCTGATCGCGGGCTGGCATGGCGGGGCCGCGGCCGGCGAAGATTCAACCTCGCTCTCCCGGGCGACGAGCGACTGAATGCCGCAGACCCTGGGTCAGAGGAGCGCGGCGTATGCCGCCGATCCCGCCACGGGCGCGGCCGTCGCGATCAGCCTGCGCGGGCTCTCCAAGCGCTTCCCGGTGCAGCGCACCTGGGCGGACGTCCTCCTCCACCCGACGCGGATCGAGTACGTCACGGTCGTGCAGCCGCTGAGCTGCGACGTCCAGGAGGGCGAGTTCTTCGGCATCCTCGGCCCGAACGGCGCGGGAAAGACGACCCTGTTCAAGATGCTCGCCGCGGCACTGATCCCCGACATGGGGACGGCGGTCATCCACGGTCTCGACGTGACGCGCGACGCGCGTGCGGTCAGGCGCATGGTCGGTGTCGTGATGGCGAACGACCGGACGTTGTACTGGCGGCTGTCGGCGATCGAGAATCTGAAGCTTTTCGGTGCGCTGCATGGTCTGCATGGCGTCGTAGCCGCGCGCCGAATCGAGGAAGTCCTGAGGATCGTCGGGCTCGAGGATGCGGGCACGAAGCTCGTCGCCAACTACTCCTCAGGGATGCGCCAGCGCCTGCTGATCGCCCGCGCACTTCTCCCACGGCCGCGCATCCTGCTGCTCGACGAGCCGACGCGAAGCCTCGATCCGATCTCGGCGCGCAACTTCCACGACTTCCTGCGGAAGGATGTCTCCGCGGGTGAGGGCTGCACGGTGCTCGTCGCGACGCACAGCAGCGACGAGGCGATGGGCCTCTGCGACCGCGTCGCGATCCTCAACAAGGGCGCGCTCCTGGCATCGGGGACCACAGACGAGATCGCGGCGCGGTTCGGCGACCAGACCTTCGTCGTCGTGACGTCGCGGCCGGATCATCCCGCATTCGCGTCGCTCGCGGCGCGCGGCACGATCGGGGCGCCGAGCGTCGGTGAATCGGAGAACGGATGGGCGCGCGTCAGCTTCACCATCCCTGGCGGGGACGCCGAGTCAGCCCACGTGCTCGACGTGCTGACCAGCGCCGGGTTGCCGATCTCGCGTTTCGAGCGCTCGACGCTCGCCCTCGCCGATCTGATCCAGCGCGTGCTCTCGGCGCGCGGGGAGCGCGGCTGATGAGAACCTTCTTCGCAATCGTGCGCGCGACCTGGCTCAGTGCGAGCAGCTACAAGGTCCGCTCGGTGCTCTCGTTCATTGGTGTGCTGACAGGGATCGTCCCGCTCTATTTCGTGTCGCACGCGCTGCAGCCGGTGATGGCCAACGTGATCCGCGGAGAAGGGCATCAGTATTTCGCCTTCCTCCTGCTCGGGACGATCACGTTCTCCTTCCTGCCGATCGCCGTGTCGTCGCTTCCGACCACCGTGGGGTCGTCGATCGGGAATGGAACCCTCGAGGCCGTGGTCGGATCGCCGACGAGCGTGGGCACCCTGCTCGCCGGGCTGATGGGATACAGCGTGATGTGGACCGGCGCGCGCGCGCTCGTGCTGCTGCTGGCCGGGGCGCTGCTCGGCGCGGCGCTCGATTGGCACCACGCGCCGCTCGGACTGGGCATCCTGGTGCTGATCTTCGTGGTGCACATCCCGCTCGGCCTGATCGCCGCCGCGGCGGTGCTCGCGTTCCGGACGCCGGGTCCGTTCCCGCAAGGCGTGCTCGTTCTCTCGAGCCTCCTCGGCGGCGTCTACTACCCCACGCACGTGATCCCGTCCTGGCTCGAGCGGCTCTCGGCCCTCTTCCCGCTCACGTACGGGTTGCGTGCGCTGCGTCGAGTCATGCTCGACGGCCAGTCGCTCGGCGCGGTATACAAGGATCTCGGCTTCCTGATGCTCTTCATCGCCGTGCTGTTCGCGATTGGTCTCCTCGCGTTCTCCCAGGCGCTCGATTACGCGAGACGCCGCGGGACGTTGAGCAACTATTGAAGGCGATGCTGACGTCGCGGCTCACTCCCGAGGCGAGCTTGCTCTTCCGCTGCGCGAGCGGTGCCACGGCTGACGAGGGCATCCGTCGCCTGCTGGCGGGCGGCGTCGACTGGGGGCAGCTCACCATGCTCGCCGACCGCGAGAAGGCGGCACCCGTGCTCTGGGAGCGGATCCGGCGCGTCGCGCCGGAGCGCGCGCGGAGCCCGGAAGCCGCGCCCCTGCAGCGGCTGGCGCGCATCGTCCAGTTCAAGATGGAGTACCTCGCGCAGCGGGTCGCCGAATCGACCGCGGCGCTCGAGAGTGCGGGGATCGGCTTCACGCTGCTGAAGGGTGCCGCGCTCGCCGCGGGGGTGTACGGCTCGTTCGTGCAGCGGCCGATGATCGACGTCGACCTGCTGGTCGCACCGGACGACGCACGGGAAGCGTTAGGCGTCCTGCTCGAGGCCGGGTGGGCATGGCAGTCCGGGAAGCCGCGGGACGGAGACTTTGCGCACCTCCATCATCTGCCCGCGCTGATGGACGCACGCGGGATGGAGGTGAGCCTGGAGCTGCACACCGCGCTCCTCCCGCCCGGGGGGCCGTTCGAGCTTTCCGGGCGAGCGATGCTCGACTCGGCGTCTCTCCGGAAGTCGCGGGTCGCCCAGCGTTTCGCGTCGTCGCACGTGCCCGCGCCGCATTACCTGCTCGTGCACACGGCGATCCATCTCGCCTGGTCGCATCTTTTCCGGCAGGGGTTGTGGCGCTCCGTGCGCGACGTCGACGCGCTGGTGCAGCGTGCGGACCTGGACTGGGAGGCGCTCGTCCAGCTCGCGCAGACCGCGCGCGCCGGCAGCTGTTGCTACTGGACGCTGCGGCTGGCGTCGTCACTCTGCGGAGTCGCAGTCCCAGCCGACGTGCTCGCGCGGCTTCGTCCCCGCCTGCCGGAGCCGGCGCTCGCGGTTCTCGAGCGACATCTCGCGCTGATCGCTCTCCCGACGCAGGTCTCGTGTCCCTCGATCAGACTTCGCCGGCTGATGTGGTCGGCCGCCATCCAGCCACGACTCAGCGGGCACGGCGCGGTTCGGCCATGGACATTGCTCGAGGTTCTCCCCGAGGATCGGGCTCGCAAGGCGCGACTGGCGGAGAGCTCCGCGCTGCCGAGCGAGGGTGGATGGATGGATTACTGGCGGTCCATCCTCGTGAGCGCGGCCCCGTCGCGCTGAGCGCGAAAAAGGGGTGTGGCACCGACCGCGATATCTGTCACACACCCGCCACAGCCACAGCGCGACAGCTCGACGAAGGGCTCCGGCACAGCGGGTAAGCCCCCATCCACCCGGCACTTAGCTCGCGACCGACAGCGTGTCGGGTGAGCATGGGCGATGCATTGACCGCCCTCGCTCGACGTGATGTGCCAGGTCGAGCGAGCGCCGCTCCGCATTCGCGGCGCGACCACCAACGCCTCGTGAACTGGACCCCCCGCCAGCATGCGCAGAACGTCTTCGCTCGTTTCGTGGATCGCCTGCCTCGCCCTTGCCGTCGGCGCGCGGGCCGCGACCGCACAGAACGGCTCGAGCGAATCCAGCCTGAAGCCGGGCGACGTCGTTCGGATCAGCGTCTGGGACAGTCCGACGCTGAGCGGCGAGTTCACCGTCGGGCCCGATGGGGCGCTCAAGCATCCGATCTACAAGCAGGTGAACGTCGCCGGGGTTCCGCTCCCGCAGCTCACGGGTCAGATCGAGACCTTCCTGAAGACGCTGCAGCGCGAGCCGAAGGTCGAAGTCGAGCCACTGGTGCGCGTGATGCTCGGCGGCGAGATCCGCGCTCCCAACGTCTACACGCTTGCCCCCGAGACCACGGTCGCGGAAGCGATCGCGCGTGCCGGCGGGCCGACCGACATGGGGTTGATGGATCGGGTGACGATCGTGCGGGGGGACCGGCGTGAAGTCGTGGACGCGAGCGCGACGGGAGCCCGCGGCGGCGGGATGCTCATCCGATCGGGAGACCAGATCCTGCTCGGACGCAAACACAACGTGCTGCGTGATTACATCGGCCCCGTCGCGAGCATCGCCGCGTCGATCGCCGCGTTCATCAACCTCGCGCGGCGCTAGGCCGGTATCGACATGACTCAACTTCTTCCGCCGCGCACGACCGGCCTGACGACGCTCGAGCCGCCGAAGCAATGGACGTACACGCCGCCGCCCGCGCGGAGCGAGGGCGCGCCGGTGGACGTCGGTCGTCTGCTGGGGATGATGCGCCGCCGCTGGTGGCTGGTCGTGCTCGTCACGATCGGCGCGGGTGCGCTGGCGTGGAACGAGGCGCGCCAGGAGCCCGTCGTCTATCGCGCGACAGCCGTGATCCAGCTCGTCGACGCGCGCGGAGAACTGACGGGAGGACTCGTGAACGACGACGTCCACGGCGCGACGTACTACGATCGCACGGCACTCTCCGAAGCCGAGGTGATCACCAGCCGCGCGGTCGCGGCGGAGGTGGTCGACAGCGAGCCGCTCGGCACGCGGGTCCAGACGATCGGATTCGCGGCGCGTCTGCTCAGTGACGTGATGGTCCCGGACAGCGCGCGGCCGATCCGCGTTCCGGTGACGTTCACGGAGCAGGGGACGATTCTCGGTACCGCGGGCGCCCCCGTCCCGTACGGAACCCCGATCCCGATCGGAGACGCGCGCGCGACGATCGCCCGCCCGCATCTCCCTCTCGCGGCGGGGGAGATCCTCGTGCTGCCCCGCGACGTGGCCGCGGACCTGCTGCGCGCCGCGCTCGACGCATCGCCGCGCAAGCAGACGAACATCATCACCGTCTCGTACACTTCGGACGATCCCGTGCTCGCGCGCCGGATCGTGAACCGCACCGTGACCGCCTACCAGTCGGCGAACGCACGGCTGGCGCAGCAGCAGTCCCGCCGCCGCCGGCAGTTCGTCGAAGAGCAGCTCGCACGGAACGACGCGCAGCTCGCCGATGCGGAGCGCGCCCTCAGCACTTTCCGCGGCCGGCAGGAATCGTACAGCGCGCGCGACCGGTTCACCGTGCAGCAGAACGGACTGCTCGACGTCGAGATGAAGCGGCAGGACCTCGTGGCCGAACGGCAGCTCGTCTCCGCGGTCGTGCGGAAGATGGGTTCGGACGATGCGACGACGAGGCGCGACGCGTTCCGCATGCTCGCCTCGATGCAGAGCTTCGCCCTGAACCCGGTGGTCTCCCAGCTGAACGGTCAGCTGGTGACCTACGAGACACAGCGGGCCGAATTGACGAGCGGTCCGACCGGCCGCACCGAGACGAACCCCGAGGTCCTGCGGCTGGATACCCTGATCGCGCAGCGCGAGCAGGAAGTGATGCGCGCCGCGAGCGCGCAGGTCGCGCTCCTCGATGCGCGCATCGCGTCGCTCGACGAGCTGCGAGCGCGCAAGGTCGGAGCGATGCAGTCCTACCCCGCGGCGGAAGCGGAGGAGACGCACCTCGCGCAGAACGCGCAGGCGCTGCGGGACCAGGCGACGCTGCTCCGCAACGAATATCAGCAGGCGCGGATCGCCGAAGCCGCGGAAGTGGGCGAAGTCGAGATCGTCGATCTCGCCACTGGTGCTCGTCCCCTCCCGACCACTGGTCCGCGCATCATCGCGATCGCGCTGATCTTCGGCTTCATCGCCGGCGCCCTGCTGGTCATCCTCATCGAGAGCCTGAACAGAACGGTGAAGGCGCGAGGGGAGATCGAGTCCGCGACTCATCTGCCGGTGCTCGCGACGATCCCCCGTACGGACGCGATGAAGCCGGCGAAAGCGAAGAAAGTCTTCGCGCGCATCGCGACGAGCCCGAAGCAGGCCGACCAGCTGCAGCGCCAGTCGGTGGCGCTGGCCACGGCGTCGCAGTGGCGCTCGCCCACCGCGGAAGCGTTCCGCCACCTGCGCACAGGCGTGTTCCACACGCGCAACGGCGCCCGGCCACGACAGGTGGTGATCACGAGTCCCGGCGAAGGGGAGGGGAAGACCTCGGTCGCCGCCAACCTGGCGATCACACTCGCCGTGCAGCGGATGCGCGTCCTGCTCGTCGACTGCGATCTCTACAAGTCGCGCATGGCGACGGTGTTCGATCTCCCGCAGGGACCGGGTCTCTGCGAGGTGATTCTCGAGAACGTCGATCCGCACGATGCACTGTACCCGACGCAGGTGAGCGGATTGTACGCGATGCCGGCCGGCACGGCACCCGTCACGCCCGAGGACACGATCGGGAGCGCGAAGATGACCGTGCTGCTCAACGAGCTGGCGCGCGAGTTCGACGTGATCATCCTCGACTGCCCGCCGGTGCTCGCCCTTCCCGACTCGGCGATCCTCAGTGCCGGCGCGGACGCCGTGGTGCTCGTGGTGCGCGCGGGACGCAGCAAGCGTGCGGAGCTGGGCGAGGCGATCCGCGAGCTGTCCACGGTCGGCGCTCGCCTGGCCGGCGTCGTCCTGAACGACCCGGATGGACAGGTCCCGAAGGATGGAGGCTACTACTATGCGTACGCACGCGGCTGACGCCCCGGCGCCGAGGCACGCCCTCGTCACCGGCGGCGCGGGCTTCATCGGCAGTCACCTCGTCGATCTGCTCCTCGCCGAAGGATGGCGAGTGACGGCCGTCGACAATTTCGATCCCTTCTACCATCCATCGGTGAAGTGGGAGAACATCGCCGCGCACGTGAAGCATCCGGCGTACACGTTGACGCCCGTCGACCTCCGTGACGAGACCGGGCTCGAAGGACAGCTCGACGACGAATACGACGTCGTCGTCCACCTCGCGGCGAAGGCGGGCGTGCGTCCCTCGATCGCCGATCCGCTGGTCTATCAGGACGTGAACGTCCGTGGGACGCAGAACCTGCTCGAGTTCTGCCGGCGCCGGGCGATCGGGCACTTCGTCTTCGCCAGCTCGAGCAGCGTGTACGGCGTCAATCCGAACGTGCCCTGGTCCGAGGAAGACCACGGGCTGATGCCGATCAGCCCGTACGCGAGCACGAAGGTGAGCGGCGAGCTGCTCGGACACGTGTACAGCCAGCTGTTCGGAATCCGCTTCACCGCGCTGCGCTTCTTCACCGCCTACGGCCCCCGGCAGCGCCCCGACCTCGCGATCCACAAGTTCGCGCGGCTCATGATGGCGCGGCGGCCGATCCCGATGTTCGGCGACGGGAGCATGCGCCGCGACTATACCTACGTTGGCGACGTCGTGAAGGGAGTGCGCGCGGCGATGGACTACACCGCGAGCCAGTACGAGGTCATCAACCTCGGGAACAACAACACGGTCAGCCTGCACGAGCTGGTCGCGGCGCTCGAGGAGGTGCTCGGTGTGGAGGCGATCGTCGAGCGGCATGCGGAGCAGCCGGGTGACGTGCCGCAGACGTGGGCGAACACCGACAAGGCGATGCGGCTGCTCGGCTTCCGTCCGAACACCCCGCTGCGCGACGGCCTGAGAAGGTTCGCCGTGTGGGCGAGCGAGACCTGGTTCGGCGAGGGGATCTCGGCCCCACGCTCGGCGGCCCCGATCTTCAGGTACGAGGAGCCGCGCCGGCCTGTGACGCCGAGCGGAATCTGAATCGCGTCTCGAGGAGGCGCGCCATGCGCGGCACACGTTACATCGTGGGCGCGGTCGCGGCGATCGCCGCCCTCACCGCGGCGACGACCGCCGTGGTCTGGAACGGCGGCGCCCGGCCGAGCCTCGCACTCGACTACAAGCAGCTCAAGTTCGCCTACAGCGGCCTGTTCGCCGCGAACAGCGAGCGACATCACCTGGCGGGCACGCCGGTGTTCGGGATCGCGACCGACAGCCGGCGTCCCGTATCGGACGTGCAGGTGCGCGATCTCGGCCGTCGGATGACCCGTGAGGCGATCTTCAGCCTCGCGTATCAGCCCGAGGACACGAGCGCAGCCGGGCCGGCGACACGGCAGCTCGAAGCGAACCGGCAATATCCGACCGCACTCCTGCGCGACGTGCGGCGAGTCGTCGTGGAGAACGCGTCGACCACCGGGAGCCCGGGGTTCCGACTCGCGATCCATCGGGTCGACTCGGTGCCGGACGGGCCAGGTCCCGACGACACCGAGAGTCGCGCCCGCGAGGCGTTGCGACTTTTCGACCGCCTTCTCTCCGAGAAGGTGAACGGCAGCGCACCGTTAGGCAACCAGTTCGACATTCCATACGACGAGCTGGTGAAGGTCTATGGCTACGGCCAGTGCGACAACCTCTCCTTCGCGCTCGCCGACCTGCTGCGCCGCAAGGGGATCCCGAGCTCGCTCGTGCACCTGCACCCCAATTCGCACACGGTGGTCGAAGCGGATTTCGGAGGAAAAAAGGGGTTGCTCGATCCCCTGCTCGGCATCGCGTTCGTCGACACGACCGGAATGTCCTCGCTGCAGCACGACGTGATCCTCAAGCAGGCGGCCGTGCTCGCGAGAGAGCTCGCCCCGCAGACGCAGGCGATCTTCCGCAGCTACTACGTCGACGCGCGGGTGTCCAGCGTGCGCGAGTTCGATGCCCGGGCGACCGCACGCTCCCGCGAGCTGCGGCTCGGTGCGGGAGAGCGTGCGGAATATCTCTTCGAGCAGGTATACCCGTGGATCACGACGCGCGACATCGGCTCCCCTCCCGCGGGCGCGGTCGGCTTCCTGCGCGTCACTCGAACGCTGAGCGCGGCGGACTTCGTCGATCGGGCCGACGGACGCATCGCCACTCTCGAGATGCCCTATCCGATCGTCGACGTGGAGGTGGTCGGCGATCCGGGGTCGACGCCGCCGGTCGCGATCGGAACGGAGCATGGCTTCGCGAAGATCGAGGGAGTCGACAGCTCGGGGACGGCGAGGCTCGCCCGTTATCTCCCCGGCGACGGAAGCCAGTATTCCGTGGAGCTCCGCCTCGAAGACAACGCCGCGGCGCAGCGAGCGACGCACCTGCGGGTGCGGGTCGTATCGCAGTTCGCGCTGCCGAGGTTCGCGCCCGACCCGACACGGAACTTCGTCGTCGTGTCGACGGTGAAGGACCCGGCGCTGCGCGTCACGCTCGACGAGGGACGCGCCGCGCCGCGCTGACGAGGCCTCCCGTCAGGCGCCGGACGGAATGGCGCTCTGGCGGGAGATGAGACCGATGGTGCGCAGGATGACCGCGAAGTCGCTCGCCATCGTCGCCGACTCGGCGTACTCGAGGTTGAGCCGGATCTTGTCGGGCATCAACTCGCCGACGTAGAGCTGTTCCGGATCCGGCGCGGCGGCGAGCCGGGCGCCTTCGTCGAGATAGCGGAGCGACGCGGGATCGGTAAGTCCCGGCGTGATGTCGAGCACGCGTCGCTGCTGTGGCGTGTAGCGCTCGACGTAGCGCGGCACCTCCGGTCTCGGACCGACGAGACTCATCTCACCGACGAGCACGTTGACGAGCTGCGGGAGCTCGTCGAGCTTCGTCCGGCGCAGCCAGCGGCCGGCGGACGTGACACGCCGATCGCCATTCGCGGTGATCTGCGGGCCGAGCCGCTCGGCGTCCACGACCATCGTCCGGAACTTCAGGATCCGGAAGGGACGTCCGCGGCGACCGATGCGCGTCTGTCGAAAGAACGCGGGTCCCCCGTCGAGCTTCACGATCACCGCCATGACGACGAGCGCCGGCCAGAGCACGAGCAGGCCGGCGCCGCTTCCCGCGATGTCGAACAGCCGCTTCGACAGCTTCATCTCGGATGGGTTCGCACCACCTCGAGCACCGCCTCGATCACGTCGGCCACGTCCTCGTCGGTCATCCGCGGATTGAGCGGAAGGCTGAGCATCCGCTGGAACGCATCGAGCGTGATGGGGAAGTCGTCCGGCGCGTGGCCGTACTTGTCGCGGTAGTACGGATGCATGTGGACGGGGATGAAGTGCACCGACGTCCCGATGTTGCGGTTCGTCAGCTCGTCGATGAACCGATCGCGGCCGATCGAGAGCGTCTCGAGGCGGAGCCGCAGCACGTACAGGTGCCAGGCATGCTCGATCTCGCGGCGCTCCGCGGGGAGCTCGAGCGACCCCGACTCGCCGAAGGCCGCGTTGTACATGCGGACGATCTCGCGCCGGCGGCGCTGGAAACCGTCGAGCTTCGCGAGCTGGCAGAGTCCCATCGCCGCCTGGATGTCGCTCATGTTGTACTTGAATCCGGGGAGCAGCACGTCGTACCGCCAGCTGCCGCCCTTGTCATAACGGCGCCAGGCGTCGCGACTCATCCCGTGCAGGCTGACGACGCGCGCACGGTCGAGGAAGTCGACGCCGCCGGTGAGCATCCCACCCTCGCCGGTGGTGAGGTTCTTGGTCGCGTAGAAGCTGAAGGCGACGGGGTTCTCGCCGGCGCCGATGGCCAGCCCCTTGTACCGCGCGGGAAGCGCGTGCGCCGCGTCCTCGACGAGCGCGAGCCCATGCTCCCTGGCGAGCGCACGGAGCGCGTCGAGCTCCGCGGGATGCCCGGCGTAGTGCACGGCGATGATCGCGCGCGTCCGCGGCGTGATCGCCCGCTCGACCGCCGCGGGATCGATGTTCAGCGTGTCCGGCTCGACGTCGACCATCACGGGGCGCGCGCCGACGTGCTCGACGACGTTCACCGACGCCGAAAAGGTCATCGGGGTGGTGATCACCTCGTCGCCCGGCCCGATGCCGAGGGTGACGAGCGCGGTGTGGAGTCCCGCCGTGCAGGAGTTCAGGGCGAGGGCATCGGGGGCGCCGACGTAGCGCGCGAAATCGGTCGCGAAGCGTCGCGTCTTCGGACCGGTGCTGATCCAGTCCGACCGCAGGGTGTCGACGACCTCGTCGATCTCCTCCTCGCCGATGAGCGGGGGAGAGAATGCGAGAAAAGTCGGGCGCCGCGCCGGGGCGAGGGGACGCAGGTCGAAGCCCGTCGTGTCACCAAAGCTGACGGGGTCGATGCCGAGGGGGGTCGTCAAGGCATCCTCCAGGATGCGGACAGAACGGGTGGGATCGCGAGTCCTTGCTCGCGAGAGCGCGGAAATGCAGCGCGCGCGCCAGGTGGCGGCGATGCGCCCGCACGCCTCAAATACCCATGCGGCAACGGCTTATGCGTTCGATGCGCGGCGGCTCGAAGGAGTCTGCGGCGTCTGCTGTCGAGGCGCGCTTACAGGTGTGTCGCCGGCGCGAACGCCGGAGCGCGTTCAGCGCGAAACGGGAATCGCCGCGTCCGGACGTGTCGCGGCGTGCGTCCGCCTCGCCAGATCGAGGCTGCCGCGCAGAAAGCCAGCGCCGTACGCGAGATGCATCACCGGGAATGCGGCCACGAGCGGGGCGAGGAGCGACGGGCCCGATCGGAGCACGACGCGGAGCGCCGCCGCGAAGACGACCCCGAGATAGAGCGCGGCGACGCCGACCAGCGGGATCGCCGCCATCCGGCCGAAGGGAGCCGCGAGAAGCGCGAGCACGAGGAACAGCACGAACGCCGGCGGCGCGAGCTGCCGAAGCGTCGCGACCCGGCCGAGCTTCCGGGCGACGAGCGGCTTGAAGTAGCCGTACTGGTAGTACATCAGCGCGAGCTTCCCGAGGGACGCGCGCGCGAAGTAGTCGGAGATGACGTCCGGGACGATGAGGATCCGACCGCCGTGGCCGAGAAGGCGATGGTTGAACTCGTCGTCCTGATTGCGGACGAGCTCCTCGTCGAAGACGCCGATGCGCTCGAAGACCTCGCGGCGATAGCAGCCGAAGGGGACGGTGTCGACCCAGCGTGGCTCGCTCACCCCCACTCGGAAGAGCGCGTTGCCGACGCCGAGTGGGTGAGACAGGGCGACGGCGACGGCGCGCGCGGCCGGCGTATCGTTCGCGGGAAGCGTCCTGCAGGCGCCTCCGACGTTGTCGGCGCCGGAGCGATCGAGCCAGGCGACGAGCGTGCGGATGTAGTGCGCGGGATAGCGGCAGTGCACGTCCATGCGGACGATGACGCGCCCACTCGACGCACGGATGCCGATGTTCAACGCGGCCGGCGTGGTGCGCGCGGGGTTCGGCAGCCAGCGGAGCGCCGGCTCCGCGCGCGCACGCGCGGCGAGGATCTCACGTGTCCCGTCGTCGCTCTCGCCGTCGACGACGATGAGCTCGAGATGTTCGCGCGGATGGTCGTTCGCGAGGATCGAGTCGATGCAGCCGTCGATGTGATCGCGCTCGTTGCGGCAGGGCACGATGACGGACACCAGCGGGGTCGCGACGGGATCGCTCATCGGGCGCTCGCTCGCGCGCGCTCCTCCGGCGCGAGGTTGCAGACGACCGCGCGGAACTTGCCGTTCGCGGTGCGCGGGATCATGTCGACGGGCTCGAGGACGACGGCGATGGCACCCATGCGCTCGCGGATGCGCGCGGCGACCGAGTCACCGTGCGCGGAGGTGAATCCGGAGTCGGGGACATAGCGCACGCGAACGCGATCGAGCGTCTCCTGGACGATCTGCGCCTCGCGGATGGGGATGCGCGACTTGAAGACCGGGTCGAGCCGCCCGACGATGCGACCGTCGCGCGTGAAGAGGACGTCGTCGCTCCGTCCCTCGACGCCTGCGAGAATCGGGAGCGTGCGGCCGCAGGTGCAGGAGACGTTCGACGCCGCGCGTGCGCCCCGATCGCCGACACGATAGCGGATGAGCGGCATGTCGGCGTTGAGCAATCCCGTGCTCACCAGGTCACCGGTGGCGCCGTCAGGGACGGGATCGCGTCCGTCGAGCACCTCGAGGAAGCCCGCCTCGGGCCAGAGGTGCACCGTCCCGTGGCCGCACTCGCTCGCCGCGGCGACGATCTCGGACATCCCATATGTCTCGCGCACGGCGCAGCCGAACGCCTCGGCGATGGTCTCGCGCTGGTGATCGAGGAGCGGCTCGGCGTTGAGGATCGCAACACGCAGCCGCGGCGCGCCGATATCACGGGCCAGCACCTCGCGGGCGAGGGCGAAGAGCGCCGACGGATAACCGAGCACGTACGTGACGCGATGGTCACGGAGCGCGGCGACATAGTGGGGAACCGTGGCCGGCGCGATGTGATACGCCGACATGTAGAGTTGCCGCAGCGCGGCGTTCCACACCCAGAAGGGGGGACGTGTCTGTGCGGCCGGCGCGACGAGCTGCCCACCGAGGATGGCCCAGCGATCACCACGCGCGACACCGTTCCACGCGCGCGTCCGCGCTTCGTGCAGGGCGTACCACTCGCGCACCGTTTCGCGCGAGAGCCACACGTCGAGAGATTTGCCGGTGGTACCGCTGGTGTGATCGTGGAACATCCGCCGCGGGTCGCGATCGTCGGCGACGAAGGCGGCGGGGTCGCGGCGGAGCGACTCCTTCTCGAGCACGGGCCAGTTCTCGAGCCGCTCGAAGGAAGAACGATCCCCGCGCTGGCGTCGGGCGCTCCACAGCTCCTCGTAGAAGGGGACGCGGGTCGCCGCGCGCCAGAGCACGAAGGCGAGCCGTTCCTCCCGCCAGCGTGTCCACTCCTCGAAGCTCCAGCGCTCGCGGGCGAGCGCCTCGTCACGAAGGCGATCGCTCTCCGGACCGTAGCGCCAGGAGGCGAGCTGGAGTCCGCGAAGCGTCACCACGGCGGAGCGCAGCGCAGGCGGAAGCGCGTGATATGCACGGACGAGAGACTCACGCATGAGCGACGCGCTCCGTCGCGAGGCGCCGAAGGAGCTGCTCCCAGCGCGGGAGAACCTCGGCCCACCCGAACCGCTCTGCTTTCGCCCGCGCGTTCGCGGAGAGCCGCCCGGCGAGCGCCGCGTCCGTCAGCACTCGATGAACCGCGTCGGCCATCGCGCGCGGATCGTTCGGGGGAACGAGCAGCGCGTCGGTCTCGTGCTCGAGCAGGAAGGGGATTCCGCCGACGTTGGTGCTGACCACACAGAGGCCACAGGCCATCGCCTCGATCACGCTCACCGGCGAGTTGTCGACGTTGGTGGTGTTGAGGAAGACGTCGCCCGCGGCGATCGCGCGCGGGACGTCGTGCTTGTCCACGGAGCCAGGGAGAGCGACGCGATGGGCGACACCGAGGCGCGCCGCCACGGCGCGGACGCGCTGCTCGCTGCCATCCTTGTCGGGTCCGATCATCGTCAGCGCGATGTCGGGATGCCGCTCGACCAGCGCGGCGGCGACGCGCGGGGCGAGCGTCGGGTTGTACTGCTCGTGGAAGGCGCGCAGCCAGACGAGCCGCGGCGAGGGGCTCGAGCGCAAGCGGAACGGATACGCCGATGGCTCGATCGGGTTGGGGAGAAGCGTCGCGTCGGGGCGAACGCGGGTCGCGAGCTCGAGGAGGTAGCGCGAAGGCGCAGTGACAGCGGCGGCGCGGGCGACGAGACGACGGAAGCGACGTGGCTCGCGCGCGGCAAGGACGGGAAGACTGCCGCCGTGCAGCGTCGTGACGTACGGCTTCCCGACGCCGCGGAGCAGGCGGGCGGTCATCTCCGCCCAGCGGAAGGCGGCGCCGCTGTAGACGTCGACGACGGCCACATCATAGCGGTTGCGTGCGCGAGCGATCGTGAAGGCCATGTCGACGGGGCGCCACCAGCGCGCGGAGCTGCGGGAGGTGAGGGTCGTCGACCAGCCGCTGGCCGCGAGATGCTCGGCGAGATCCTCACTGATGGCACGGCTGCCGAGGGCGGCGCGCACGAAGCTCCCGACGAAGAGCACGCGCGGGGGGGGAAAGTCCGGCGTGCGGCCGCTTCGGCCGGCGGTGGGGACGTGCGCGGAGAGCGGTGCTGTGACCGGAGGCGTCGCAGGATGTAGCACGTCGTCGACAGTGAGCGTCGTTGATGCGCCGGATCGGGGGTTAACGCACCGGCGCGCGACCTGTCGTGCAAGGAGACTGCCCGAAGCGGGGAAGCGGGCGCCGCTACGAAAAAAGTTGCGCAACTGTGAGGTCGCGCACTTCTCGGTGACGGTGGCGGCGATTACGATGCACTCCCACTCCGTTGCCGTTACGCGGCTCTCGACCGAGCAGTCGCTCAGAAGAACGGAGACCTACCTCGGCAGGATCGCAGAGCCAGTCTGGCCGCGACAAAGGCATACCCGGCGAAAGCCGGCGACGCAAAGCCACGAGGCTACAGTCGGCGCGGGTGCGCCGGCCACGCCAGTCGAGCCGCCGAAATCCGACGCATGGCGTCGGAGGTGCCAGATGAAAAATGGAATGCTCGCGTTCATCGTCGTCGCTGCCACCCTCGCGTGCGCGAAGGGTGAAGTCGTGGCCCCGAGCCAGTACTGGAATCTCCCCGAGGAGGTTCCCGGGGGCCGGCCGCCGAACGGGCACTTCGTCTCGCCGAGCGGTTCGTCCGCCGGGGACGGCAGCTATCAGCATCCGTGGAATCTCGCCACGGCGCTCGCGCAGCCGGCGACCGTCGTGCCTGGTGATACGATCTGGATGATGGGGGGGACGTACACCGGGCCGTTCGTGAGCAAGCTCACGGGAACGTCGACGAAGCCGGTGGTGCTCCGCCAGCTAGCTGGCCAGCGTGCGACGGTCGACGGTCGCTTCGAGATCGACGGCTCCTACACGTACTACTGGGGCTTCGAGGTGATGGACTCGGATCCGAAGCGCGTGACGACAATCGCCGGCTCGGATCCCGCCGACCTGCCGCGGCAGAACGTCACGGTGTTCGTGCTCGGGCCGTTCAACAAGATCATCAACATGGTGATCCATGATCTCGGGGACGGGCTGTTCGCGGGGAGCGCCGCCCAGGGACTCGAGATCACGGGGTCGGTTTTCTACAACAACGGGTGGGAAGGCCCCGATCGCGGGCACGGCCATAACGTGTATCTGCAGAACCAGTACGCGACGAAGGTCGTGACCGACAACGTGCTGTTCAACTCCTTCTCGGAGGGGTTGCACATGTACGGGACCGACGCGGCGTACCTGTACAACTTCGATGTCGAAGGGAATACGATCGCCGGAAGCGGCAGTCCGGTGGCGGCGAAGTTCGGCCTCTCGTCGAACATTCTCCTCCAGGGAGCTGGAGGGAAGATGGCGCACTTCGTCTTCAAGGCGAACAACATCGACCACACGGACGGTACTTCGATCGCCGTACGATTGAACACGCCAGGTGGTGCGCAGGGCCAGGACGTCCAGTTCCTCGACAACACGGTCCACGGCCAGGCCCAGTTCAACGAGATGGACGGCTACGTCGTAACGGGGAACACCTTCACGACAGGCGGCAGTCCGCTGGCCACGCAGAACGTCCTGGTGAGCCTGCGCCTCGCGACGGGCCAGTCGCTCTCGGCGAACCGCTGGGACAGCAACAAGTACGCAGCGCCTTCAACGAGCACTCAGGATCCGTTCTATCTGGTCAACGGCACCACGAGTGCGGCCACCTACAAGTTCGCGGGCTGGCGTACCGCCACCGGTTATGACGGCGTGGCGCAGTATACGAGCGGGAGTCTCGCCGGCTCGCAGGTGTCGGTCCGCCCGAGCAAATACGAGCCGGGGTACGCGACCATCATCTGCTGGAACTGGTCGGCCGCCTCGACGGTCGCAGTCGATCTCTCGACGGTGCTGCGTGGCGGCGACCGCTACGAGATTCGGCACGTCTACGATCTGTTCGGGAGCGTGGTGGCGAGCGGCGTCTACGGCGGCGGGAGCGTCAACCTGGCAACGACCGGCTACAACGCGCCGGCGCCGATCGGGTACGGAGTGACACCGCCGTCCACGAGCTCGTATCTGAACGTCTTCATCGTTCGCAAGAAGTAACTGGTCCGCGGTCGCCACGCTCGACGAATCGAGCGGCCGCGAGCCCGAAGATCACGCTGACGGCCGCGATCCGCATTCCGATGTGGAGCATCGCCAGAAGGCTCCACATCGAGAATGCGATCGCGAGGCCACGGCCTCGGACATAGTCCTGGGCGTGGTAGTTCAGGACCGCCATCGCGAACAGACAGAGCATGGCGAGCACGCCGAGGATTCCATGCTCCGAGAGCATTCGGGTGTACTCGGTGTGGGTGACCCGGAACTGCGTCTGCCGGAGGCGCTTCGCCATCCCGGGGCCGACGCCAAGCATGGGATTCTCGCGCCAGATGCGAAAATCCTCGCGGGCGATGTCCTGCCGGTGAGTCGGGTTGAAATCACCGAATCGATCGCCCAGCGCCCCTGCGGTGATCGATTCCATGCGCGGAATCAGCACGGCCGCGACGATCACCGCCACCAGTGGGGTGCCGACCAGGACCGTGCGCCGCGTTCTGGCATCACGAAGGAGGAATACCGCGCTCATCGCGATCGCTCCCCCAACGGTGTACAGTCCGCCTCGCGAAAATGTCATCGCCGACTGCGCGCCAAGCAGCAACGCGAGCGCGAACATCAGAACGCGGATCGATGCGCGAACTTTTTCGTCGACGGCGAGCAGGAGCGAGCCGAGCACTCCAAGCCCGAAGACGGCGGAAACCTGATTCGGGCCGAACCCACCACTCGTGACGAGATTGGATTCGTCGGTGAAGGTGAGATCGCTCGCCGAGTAGGTGCTTACCAGTGCGATCGCCGCAATCCCGGCGATGGGACACAGGAGCGCGATGATCACCCGTCGAAGCTCCCCGCCATCCAGAGAAACCTGTGAGAAGAACCACACGCTGACGCACAGCGCCAGCGGTCCAGAAAGGTTGAAGCTGGCCATCTGGATCGCGATGGAGGTCGCGATGGCATGGTCCGCAGCGAGCAGAAAGAGCGAAGGCGTGAGCAGGATGAAGTACAGCAGGGGCAGTGGGCCCGAACGCATGCTCGCGGCATTGCGCAGGAGTGCCAGCGCGAAAACGAGCACGATCGCATACTTCGCGAACTCCCAGGGGATCGGTGCCGCGGACATCCGCCAGAGCACTTCGGCGCCCATGATGTAGCCAGCGACGCACGCCACGCGTGCGAGAGGCCAGCGGAGCGCACCCCAGAGACCCACGGCGAGCGTGACGAGCGCGTGAGCCTTCGCGAGCGCGGGATGATCGCGCATCATCAGGGCGAGCGATGCGTGCATTCCGAGCAGCACGATGAGCACCGCCAGATCGGGGAGGCCAACGGCGCGAGGCGAGGCGGTTTCCGACAGGTGCGAAAGCGAAGCAGGTCGTGCCGTCATGCCATCACCTCGTCATAAACCGCCGAGATCTGCCCCATCACGGTCCCCGGGTCGAACATCCGCGTCGTGCGTTCGCGTAGCCCGGCGGCCAGCACCGCACGACGGTCGGCGGAGCCCAGCAGCTCGAGCAGCGCCGCCGCGAGCTCGTCGTCACGTCCCGGCGTGACCAGCATCCCGGCCCGCCCCCCGTCCACCACATCGGCGCACTGTCCGACGCGCGTGACGACCGTCGGAAGGCCCGATCGCCCGTACTCGATCAGGGCGAGTGGCAGTCCCTCCGCGGTAGAGCTCAGCACCCCGATGTCGGCCTGGGCGAGAATCGTCGGGACGTCGCGGCGCTGGCCGAGCATCGT
The DNA here is from genome assembly GCA_013361935.1 of Gemmatimonadaceae bacterium. Taxonomy (GTDB): domain Bacteria; phylum Gemmatimonadota; class Gemmatimonadetes; order Gemmatimonadales; family Gemmatimonadaceae; genus JABFXC01. Next base: position 53,900 of record JABFXC010000008.1, on the reverse strand, counting down.
GACGTTGTCGGAGATGCCGAGCGCGTCGATGATCTTCCGGACGCCGCGCTCGTTGCCGGTGTGTCCGCCGGCGCCGACGAGAAGGAGGTGCGCGGCCGGCCGCTCCCGCACGACCTGCTGCATCGCGCGAAGCAGCGTGGCGTGATCCTTCTCGGGGAGAAAGTTCGCGACGCAGACGATCCGTTCGCCGGGGGTACCGGGCAGCGCGATGCCAGCTTCCTTGCCGTTCGCGCAGGACGCGAAGTTGGGGATGTAGCTGACGCGCGCCGCCGGAATGCCGAGGCGCGCCGAGGCCCATGATGCCAGCGCCTCGTTCACCGTGATCGTGTGATCGACGCGTCGCGCGATGAGGCGGTACATCCATCCGGGGTTCCGCACCGATGCATGGCGGCCGAAATGGATGTGCCAGATCACCAGCGGATAGGGCGGCAGCAGCGCCGCGACGGCGGCGGTGAAGACCGCCGTACCGTGTGCATGGAGGATGCTCACGTCGTGCGCGCGAATGAAGTGCACGAGATTTCGCACCGCGCGCTCGTCGAAGCGGTATCGGCGATCGAGGCTGATCTGGCCGACGTCGGAAGCGACGAGATCGGCAAGCGGACCCGAGCGGCGCGTCGTGCAGAGATAGGGCCGGAATCGGTCGCGAGGAAGCCGGTTCACGAGATTGACCGCCATGTGCTCGGCCCCACCGATGTCGAGCGTATCGGTGAGGTGCATGACGCCGACGGGAGCACGGGCGAGGCGACGGTCAGACATGCGTCGCCTCCACGAGCGAGGGCTCGCGCCGATGGTCACATGTGCGCGCCACAACGGCATGGATCGACTCGGCGAAGCGCTCACGGGTGAACTGCGTCGCCCATGCAGACGCGCGTCGACCGACGGCGAGTCGCTCCCCCGGGGCTCGATGGAGGCGAGCGAGCAGACCGGCGAGCGCGCGCACGTCACGCGGGGGGGTGCAGAAACCGCGGCCGTCGGCGAGCATCCGCGGCACGATGCCGCGGTCAGGGCCGATGCAGCAGGCGCCGAACGCCATCCCTTCGGTGAGGCTCTTCGGCCAGCCTTCCGTCGTCGAGGGCAGCACCACGACATCGGCGGCCGCATAGTGGTCGAGGACCGACTCGTAGTCGAGCGCGCCGGTGAAGCGTACGTGATCGGCGATCTGAAGGGAGATCGCCTGACGCTCCAGCTCCGCGCGCATCGGGCCGTCGCCGACGATGGTCAGCGCGATCCCGTCGGCCGTACCGAGGCGGGCCGTCGCAGCGAGAAGGACGTCGACGTTCTTCTCGCGCGAGAGCCGGCCGACGTAGAGGAGCCGAAGACCGTCGCGAGGGCTCCGCGCACGGGCCGTTTCCGCCGCGCACGCGACCTGCGCATCGGCGAGGATGGAGGTGAAGAAGCCGATGACGTGCTCGGGGTCCGCCTCGTCGCGGCCGTAGACGAGCACCGGGGCTCCCCACCACGCCGACCGGAGGACGGCGCGCTGCATGCGCACGCTGCGCGGCTCGCCGGGATATGCGCTCCACTGACCCGCGTACTTGGCGATCCGCCGCCGCGCGAAGAGCGGTGCGAGCACGGCACCGAGGAGACCGAGATTGCCGGGGCAGCGCACGTGAATCACGTCGGCGCGGGCCATCGCGGTGGCGAGCTTGAGCATCGACCACGGAAGAACAAGCAGCTGGGCGAGCTTCGCGCCGAACGTCGAGCCCCCCGTCTCCGGCTGAGACGCGAGCCGCACGTTGGGCGCGTCGATCGGCAGGCAATCGGCGGGGGGCGCGCCATCGCGTGCTGGTGCGGCGACGACCACCTCGGCGAACAGGGGTGCCCAGAGCTCCATCTCGCGGGCGTACGGCCCGTACGCCGACCACCGGTGGCCGTCATGGTAGTGCGCGACGTGCGTCACGACGAGCAGTCGAAGATCGCGCCGCATCATGCGCGGCCCCCGGACAGCGATGCCTCGTACAGCCGGTGGAGCTCCGTGGCCAGCCGCGGGAGCGCGTGGTGTTCCTCCACGTGGCGACGCGCGCGGCAGCCGAACGAACGGCGCTTCGCACCGTCCGCGGCGAGGGTCGCGACGGCCTGCCGCAGCCCCTCTTCATCGTCGGGCCGAACGAGAAAGCCGGTCTCACCATCGATGACGATGTCCGCCAGGCCCCCCACGTCCGTGGCGACTACGGGAAGACCCGAGGCCATCGCTTCGAGCACGACGTTAGGCGTTCCCTCCCAGTCGGAGGTGAGCACGAGCAGATCGGCGTCGCGGTAGTAGGGGCCGACATCCGCCGCGACCCCATGCAGGACGAGCGACTCCGGACCGAGCGTCAGCTCGCGCGCCTGCCTTTCGATCGCCGGACGGAGGGGGCCATCGCCGACGAGGTGTCCCTCGACTCGCGGCGCCCCGTTCTGGTTCGTCGCGAGGAGCCGGAGGAACCGGTCGAAGCGCTTCTGGTGGACGAATCGTCCCACCGAGAGCAGACGCACGGGACCTTCCCTCTCCCGACGGCATTCGCGGAAGAGCGCGGTGTCCACGACGTTAGGCAGGAAATGCAGCCGCGAGCGCGGCACGCCGAGCGACACGGCGTTCTCGATTCCGGTTCGCGAGTTCGCGGCGATGCGCCGCGGCGCGCGAAGGCTGACCCGACCGAGCAGCGCGGAATTGGCGCCGACCTCGCTGATGCCGTCGCTCCGAAGGGCGCCGATCTCCTGCACGCCGACGATGCGGGCCGCCGCCGCCACGTACGGGTTGGTATAGAAGTGCTGGCTCTGCAGCACATCCACCGGATTGTGGCGGAGGTGGGCGACGATGCGGGCCAGCCGGCGCAGCCGCGAACGTCCGGCACCGACGTAAGTGATCGGTACGCCAAGGCCGCGAATGCGCGGCTCCCAGAACTCGCCTTCCGTGAGGCAGAGCAGACTGGGGGTCGCTCCAGCGCGCACGAGCGCGCACATCATGTAGTACAACTGCCGCTCAGCCCCACCCTGACCGAGCGTCCCGGCGACAAAGCCGACGCGAAGTCCGCTCAGCTCAGGCATGCGAGCGCAGCTCCCCCCAGGCCGCGGCGAGCGAGCCGCCGATGGTGTCGCGCCAGCGCTCGAGCGAATACCGGCTCGCCGTCTCCACCGCCGCACGCGACATCGTCTCGTACCGCCCCTTGTCGGTGAGACACCGGCGCACGGCGTCGGCGATGGTCGCGGGCGACGTGTCATCGAGCAGCACGCCGCCGCCGCCCGCGACGAGCTGCGGCAGCACGGAGACGTGCGTCGTCACCACCGGGAGGCCGCAGGCCATCGCCTCGAGCACCGCCTTCGGGAATCCCTCCGGCGCGCTCGTCGGGAAGCAGAAGAGATCGGCCCCGCGCAGCAGCGCGACGACGCCGTCATGATCGACCTGCCCGCAGAAGCGGACGCGCTCGGCCACCCCGGCGCGCACGGCGAGCGCACGGAACTCGGCGAGGGCGCCGCCGTTGCCGACCACGTCGAGCGCGATGCCTGGAAACTCGCTCACCAGCAGGGGCAGGCTCTGGATCACGAGCCCGGTCCCCTTCGTCCGCTCCTGCCGGCAGGTGATGATGAGTCGCGGTCCCGCGTCGCGATCGCGCACGCGCGGCGCGGCGCAGGCGCGGATCTCATCGTCGGTGAGACTCGTCGAGAAGATCCAGCGAACGTTGGGGTTCCGCGAGGGCGCGCGTCCGGTTCCCCCGGTCGCGAGAACGATGTTGCGCCCGCCGGCGCAGCGGTCGAGCAGCCAGCGCCACGCGTACTCGGCGGCCGTCTTCTGCTCGAGCCAGTTCCCGCAATGACGGACGAAGAGCGGCTTGCGAAGCGCGAGCGCGAGAAGGAGCCCGAAGGTGCCGATGTCGCCGGGGATGGGTGCGTGCACCGCATCGGCGCGGCGAACCTCGGCGACGATCGTCGGCAGGTTGCGCAGGAGCCAGAACGGGAGCGCGAGCTTCCTCCGCAGATCGGTCCCGGGGACGGGCGGAAGCGGTACGACGCGGATCCCGCGACCGTCAAGTGGGATCTCGCCGACCCGCGAGTGTGAGGGATCGACCGGGACGACGAGCGTCGTCGAGTCGAAGAGCTGGGCGAGCGCCCGCATCTGGAAGGGAAACCCCCCGTCCGTCGCGTAGCCGCTCGCCGAGCGCTCGCTCGGCCAGCAGAGCTTGTGGGAGACGACGACGAGCTTCATGGTGGAGTGGTCGCTCCCGGCTTCACATGCCGCGCGGCGAGGATTCCTTCGGCCTTGCCGAGCACCGCGGACCAGTCGTCGCGCGTGCCGGCACGAAGGGCGAAGGCGGCCTGCCGCACGAAGTCGACGAGCTGGACGCGCCAGAAGCGCAACTCCTGGGCGACGGTCCGTGAGGGGACGATGTCGACGAAGAGAAAGCGGTAGTTCACGGCGGTCTTCCGCGCGATGCGTCGCTTGTCGGTGCGGCCGCGCGGAGAGTGCATGTGCACGCAGCGCGCGCGGCCGCACTCGAGGAGCGTCCACGACCGTCGCCGCGCGGTCAGGGCAAGATGCGCGTCCTCGACGACGCCGTAGTCGATGAAGAAGGGGGAGAAGCGCAAGCCGGCGTCGAAGAGCTCTCTCCGCCAGAGCGCGCAGTTGGTCCCCATGAAATCGATCTCGCGCGTCGTCTCGTGCGGCGGCTGCATGTAGCGGTTGATCGGGTAGCCGCTGCCGAAGTCGAAGCGACCGGGCTCGTAGGTCGTGAAGAGGCGGAGATGCCGATACAGACGCCACCGGCGAGACTTCTTCGGGTCGAGGTACTGGTTGGTGATGTAGCCGGCAATCCCGCCGACGCGATGCGCGGTGTCGCGCGCGAACTCCGCGAGGAGCACCTCGAAGAAATCCGGCTCGAGCAGCATGTCGTCGTCGATGAAGGCGACGAAGTCACCGCGCGCGACGTCGATGCCGGCGTTGCGCTGGACGGCCGTCCCACCGCCGTGCCGGAGATAGACGCACTCGAAGGGAAGGGCCGGCGCGAGCTCGTCGACCACCCGTTCGGTGTCACGCTCGATGAGCGGAGCACCGTCGACGAGAACGATCTCGAAGGGGAAATGCGTCTGCGCCGAAAGGTTGGCGAGGAGCTGCCGTACTTCGTCGGGCCGCCGCAGAGTCGGCGTGACGACGGAGATCGTCGGCGTGGCGACGCCGTTCGTCATGTGTGTGCCGCGCGGCGCGCGGCGAGTCGGAGGAGCACCGCCGCGACGCGCTCTCCGGAGCGGCCGTCGAGAGTCCCGCCGAACATGCGCGCGATGAACGCCTCACGGTCGGCGCGGCCCGCGCCCGGATCGCTGAGCGCGAGATGAAGCAGCGTGCGCATCTCCTCCGCGGACCTCGCGAGGGCCACCGCGCGCTCGCGCACGAGCGGAGCGTAGTGGTCGAAGTCGTAATAGCGGACGTAGTCGACCCGCGGCCGGATCCCCGGCGGATTGTACCCGACGTTGATCACCGGCTTGTCGAACATCGCCAGCTCGAGCGACACGGTGGAGGCGACATTCACCCCGGCGGCGATGTGCCGCAGGGTGTTGGTGTAGAGCTGATCGTCCTCGACCGTCGGCGTGAGCCAGGCGTCGACCCACTTCGCGCGCGGGAAGAGGATGTCCGGCCGCCGGCGCTCGAGATCGGCGAAGCGGCCGGTGCGATCCTTGGGATAGACGCGGACGAGCAGCTGTGGCGCGCCGAGATCCCTCGTCTCGCCGAGCATGTCGGCGATCTGCTCGACGACGAGCGGCTCGCCCGGCATGTGCTCGGCCATCCCGGTGCTGTAGAGGACGATCGGGCGCGCCGGGTCCGCGCCGACGCGCGCGCAGAACTCCTCGCGCGACCAGTGCATCTCCTCGCGGAAATGCAGATCGAACTGCGGCGTGCCGGTGACGTGCACGCGATCCGGACGAACGGCGGGATAGATCGCCAGCAGCTGCCGCTTCAGGTCGTCGTTCCAGACGAGGTAGTCGTCGTACGCGGGAAGAACGCGTCCCTGCGAGGTGAGATTGTCCCAGGAGAAGATGAAGGTCGCCGTCGGAATGCCGAGCCAGCGCGCGGCGTGTACGGCGGCGATCGCGTTGCGGCTGTGCACGTGCGAGCCGTTGAACACCAGCGTCGGCCCGAGCTGGCGATAGAGCTCGACGTAGCGGTCGGTAGTGGAGAGCACGCGGCTCGCCGTGCGCTCGGCGCGCTCGAGCAGCGCCACGCCGCGACGGCTGGCGAAGGGGCGAGCGAGCGCCTTGCGGCCGATGCGCTTCACCTTCTGCGAGAGACTCCGCGCCTCGTGATCACGCAGGCGCCAGCGCTCGCGAGCCGCGGCCGACCAGAGATGGCGGCCATGCGCCATGTCGAGGACGTCGCGCAGGAGGCGGACCGGATAGCGCTCTGCCGGCTCCTCGAGCGGGATGACGCGTCCGTAGCGCAGGGCGAGCGAGTCGAAGCACTCGGCGTCGGGGACGACGGAGAGGAGGGAAAGCTCCGCCTCGCGGGCGACGGCGTCGAGCGACCCGCTGTGCGTGAAGTTGCGGATCGCCTCACCGCGGGGGAGGACGGCGATGACGTGAGACCGCGCGGCGCCGCGTGCGGCGCCCTCTGGCGCCGGGCCACAGGTGGTGGAGGAGCGAAGCAGCTCAGTCGCCATGGCGCGTTCCCCCGCGGGCGATCCTCTCGCGAGCGAAGCTGGCGACTGCCCGTGCCATGCGCTCCCCGTTGCGGCCATCGAGATGACCGCAGACGTACTCGGCGATCCAGCGACGACGCTCGCGATGGAGGGCCGGGTTCTCGAGGTAGCCGCGCACCGCGGCCACCATCTCCTCGCCGTTCTTCACCAGCCAGACACCACCCGATTCAGCGACCGGCGCGAAGTGGGTCCAGACGTGGTTGATGTCGCGGATGAGCGGCGTATCCGCGCCCCCGGGCGCGGGATCGTAATCGAGATTGACGATTGGGCGATCGAAGATCGCGGCGTCGATGGTGACCGTCGACGACAGATTCACGACGACGTCGGCGTGCCGGAAGGTGTTGACCCAGTCGACGATCGCGCCCTCGTCCTGCGACCGCGCGGTGAGCGGAGTGCCGGGGCGCGAAGTCGCCTGCAGCCGGACGCGATCGCCAAGGCCGGCGAAGCGGCTGGCCATCTCGGCGTTGTCGTGGATCGGATGCGGTCGGACGAGGAGCTGCACGTCGCCCAGGTCGCCCGCGGCGACGCGGCGAGCGAGGTATTCCGCGCCGTCGGGCTCGCCCTTGAGGAAGTTGGGCGAGCCCACGGCGTAAACGATGAACGGCCGATCGGGGCGCAGCCCGTTCGCCGCGCAGAACGCCTCGCGCGAGACGTGGTACCGCCACTGGAAGAAGACGTCGAACTGCGGCGCACCGACGACGTAGACGGGTCGCGTGCGGGTGTGCGGGTAGCGCTCGTGCAGCTCCTGGCGTGTGCGCTCCGACCAGACGAGATAGCCATCGTACTGGAAGAGCATGCGATTCTTCGTCGAGACGTTGTCCCACGAAGGGATGAGCGTGAGCGTCGGCACGCCCAGCCGCTGCGCCGATGCGACGATCGCCGGCTGCTCGAACTGGAAGGGCCCGGTGCAGAGCAGCGCGGCAGGGCGGAGCTCGCGAAGGAGCGCCGTCGACTCGGGGGAGCGCTCGTAGCCGCGGAGCCAGCCGCCCAGCGCGTCCTCGAGCAGCCGCTCCACCGGCAGCGCGGCCAGCCCGCGGGCGAGCAGCTCGGCGAACCGAGGATGACGCGAGCCGCCATGGACCCGGCGGTGCCGGCGCATGCTGGCGCGGCTGGGATCTCCCTGCCGGTAATCCCACACCGCCTCGTTCACTCGCCGGGCGAAGTTGTGGGTGCTCTCGCGGAAGGCGCGGACCTCCGGAAGGGAGCGCACCGTCGCCGGCTGCTCCGCCCAGAGCGACGTGAAGCGGGGGTTCGCGGCTGACGTCGCCCAGACGTGCGGAGCCGTCCGCTCGCCGAGCACGTCGAGAAATGCGGTGTGCGTCAACATCCGGTCGACGAGCAGCGACGACGAAAGGATCACGACGTCGGCGCGCGCTTCGGCTGCCCGCCGCGGCGCGCGGTTGCGCCGGAGCGAGCCGTTCGAGCGAGGTCCGAGGCTCGCCGTCATCGCCGGCGCTCTCAACGGCTCAGCGCGAAGGCGCGGGGATCGCCCCCGCGAACGGCGATCGTCTCGGGGCGCACGAAGAACTCCTCGGACTCGGAGGCCTGGGACGTGTACATGCAGGTGTACATCAGCCGGTCGGTCTCGCGCGCGAGCCCACCCTTGTGATAGCCGTTGGTGTCGGCGAAGATGATCGTCCCCTTCACGCCGGTGCCGGTGATCCAGCGTTCACGAGGCACGACGGCGCTCATCTGGTCGTCGTCGGTGCGCTTCACCTTGCCCTCGAGGAAGAACTCGGGGTCACGCCGGACCACGCCGCGACGGTGCGTCCGCGGCGCGTAGGTGAAGGGACCGGCGCCGGGGGTGACGTCGGAGAGATAGACGAAGACCTTCATGATGAAGAGATCCTCGCGGTCGCGGTGCCAGAGCTGCGACTCGCGCGCCTTGCCGGTGGACGCGAACGTGTGCCAGACGTTGTAGTACCGCATTCGCGTGTACATCCCGAGGTACGCATTGGCGACGTCGAGCAGGGGGGCCTGGAGCGCGAACCGGGCGAAGATGCTGTCCGGCTCGAGCACGGGATTCCGCCCGAGGTACTCCATCAGAAAGGTCTTCTGGCCGATCGCCGAATCGTCCACCGCGTTGGCGCGCGCGCGTGCGATGTCGTCCGCGCGCTCGCGCTGGATCGAGCCGACGGCGCCGAGGAGATCGGGGAAGAGCGAGGAGCCGCCGAGCAACGCATCGACGCTCGTCACCGCGATGCCGTCGCGATTGAGGTCGGCGAGGACGCGCGACGCTTCGCCGGCGAGGCGGGCGCGATGCAGATGGTGGCTCAGCGTCGGACCGAGGTTGTAGCCGTAGCGCCAGGCGATCTCGTTCTTGCGGCTGGCGCGGGTGAGGCGGCGGATGGCCTTGGGAAGCATGGTCAGCGTGGTTGCAGTGGAGTGACCGCATGCGTCGGCTGCACGGGGGCGCGGAGCCGACCGGGAGAGCGTGTCGACCAGGCGGCGGCGGGGGCGAGCAGCGCCTTGCCGACGGCGGCGATGGATCCTTCGACGTCGATGATCGCGCGCTCCGAGAGATGGCGAACGTCACCGCCCTCGTGGGTGCGACCGATGAACTTGAAGTAGACCGAGTAGACGCCCGGCGCCATCCAGAGCGCGGGAAGCTCGACGCCCACACGGAGTGGCGACGCGTCGTCGCGCGGACGAAGCTCGTTGAGCGTCGCGCGCTGGTGAATGAGGGTGTGCCCCGCCCCATCCTCGACGATGCAGAAGAGACGGCCGGCGGAGACGTCGGCCGCGAGCTCGAGGGTCGCCTGCGCCGAGAAGGGGTCACCGGGCTGGATTCTCGCGGTCGCGCCCAAGGGGAGGTCGTTCACCGCCACGTCGCGCCACCCGGCGCGCATCTCGCTGTCCCGACCATCCATCGCGAGACAACGGCTGTACGCGGCAAGTCCCTCGACGATGCTGCCCCGGCAGATCACGCGCCCGCGCTCGAGCACGAGGCTCGTCTCGCAGAACTCGCGCACCGCGCCGAGATTGTGGCTGACGAAGAGAACGGTGCGGCCCTGCGACGCGACGTCGCTCATCTTGCCGAGGCACTTCTGCTGGAAGGAGAGATCGCCGACCGCCAGCACCTCGTCGACGAGAAGGATCTCCGACTCGAGGTATGCCGCGACGGCGAAAGCGAGCCGGAGGTGCATCCCGCTCGAGTAGTGCTTGACCGGCGTGTCGACGAACTTCCTGACCTCGGCGAAGTCGACGATCTCGTCGAACTTGCGCGCGATCTCGGCGCGCTTCATCCCGAGGATCGCGCCGTTGAGGTAGACGTTCTCGCGCCCCGTGAGCTCGAGATGGAATCCCGTTCCGACCTCGAGCAGCGATCCGACGCGTCCGGTGACGAACGCCTCGCCGGAGGTCGGCTCGGCGATTCGCGAGAGCAGCTTGAGCAGGGTGCTCTTTCCGGCCCCGTTGCGGCCGATCACCCCGACGACTTCCCCCGGCCGGACCTGGAAGGAGACGTCGTCGAGCGCCCAGAACTCGTCCGCGCGCGGTCCGGCCGCGGCGAGTCGATCGCGTCGCCGGAGCGCGGAGATCGCCGTCCGGCCCGCGCGGCCGATCCGGTCGCGCATGGTCGAGTAGCGCTCGCGAACGACGCCGATGCGATAGCGCTTGGAGAGGTGCAGCCCTTCGATCGCGTAGTCGGTCATGCGAAGCTCATGGTCGGCACGGTGACGCTCGGTTCCCCGGCGAGGATGCCTAACGACACCCATTGCCAGACGTAGAAGCTGTTGTCGGACTCGCCGGCGACGTAGCGGCGCCATTCGTCGCGCACGGCGGCGCGATCGAGCCACACGTCGCCGAAGGCCTCGAGCGCCTGCTCGAGGCGCCCCTCGCACCAGCCGCGCAGCGGGCCGCGCAGCCATTCGCGCTGTGGCGTCTGGAGGGGACGCTTCGGCGCCTCCGCGGTGGCGCGCGGCACGACGCGCGGCGCGACGCTCCGCGGGAGCCATTTGCCGACATCGCCGCGAATCTTCCGCGACACCGGCTGGCGGAGCGCGAGCTCGAACAACCGGTGGTCGAGGAACGGCTCGCGGAGCTCGATGGACGCACGCATCGAGACACGGTCGTTGTAGCGTAGCGCGCGCGGAATCTTCGTCCGCGTGGCATCGCGAAGCTGGAGATTTCGCAGCTCGTCGGCGCCGGGCCGCGCGAAGACCGCGGGCTCGGCGAGCGCGCGGAACTCGGGAACGAGGCAGCCCGGTCGCGTCGCCGCGCTCGTCGTGCCTTGCACGAGCGGCCCGCCACCAGCGGCCGCACGGCGGTAGTAGTCGTAGCCCGCCCACTGCTCGTCCATCCCCTGGCCGTCGAGCAGGACGATCACCCCGCGCGCGCGCGCCTCCTCGAAGAGCCGCGCGTAGGCGAGCGTCGGGATCCCGCCGAAGGGCTCGAGCTGGAGCGCGGAGACCGACGCAGCGAGTGCGGGGACATCATCCGCCGCGAGCGTGCAGGTGACGAGCGGATGGCGGGTGTGCTCGACCATCGCCCGCACCCAGGGGAGCTCGTCGTACGCCGGGTCGCCGGTGACGAAGGTGAAGGCCGCGACCTCGCTCTCCGGCCCCTGCACCTGATGGACGAGGCCAAGGAGCAGCGACGAGTCGAGCCCCCCGCTCAGGTTGATCCCGACAGGCACGTCAGAGCGGAAGCGCAGCCGGACGTTCTCGACGAGGAGCCCGAGATACTCTTCCTGGACGTCCCCGTCACTTCGATCGTCGGTCGCGTCGCCGACGCTCGCGGCGAGATCGTACCAGCGGCTGATCCGCGGCTCGCCACCGCGCCAGGAGAGCTTGTGGCCGGCGGGGAGGGCGGTGATCCCCTCCCAGAAGGTGCGCGCCGAGTGATCGGTGAGCCCCGCGGCGAGGTACGACGCCCACGTGGTCGCGTCGGGGCTCGCGGCGATCCCGGCCTCGCGCAGCGCGCCGATCTCGCTGGCCACCGCCAGGGTGCTCGGCGTCGGCCGTGCGAGGTAGAGGGGCTTCACTCCGAAGCGGTCGCGGGCGGCGAACAGCCGCTGCTCGCGGGAGTCCCAGAGCATGAAGGCGAACATCCCGACGAAGTGGTCGAGACACGCCTCCCCCCAACGCTCCCAGGCGGCGAGGATCACCTCGCTGTCGGTGCGCGTGCGGAAGAGATACGCTGCCAGCTCGGCGCGCAGCTCGAGGTAGTTGTAGATCTCGCCGTTGAAGACGATGCAGCGGAGGCCGTCCGCGCTGAACATCGGCTGGCGCCCGGCCTCGGAGAGGTCGATGATGGCGAGCCGATTGTGGGCGAGTCCGGCGCGACCGGAGGGGTCGAGCCAGCGCCCGCGCGCGTCGGGGCCGCGATGGTGCTGGCTCGCGGCCATCGCGTCGAGCTGCTCGATGCGCCACCCGCGGCCGAAGATGCCGGCGATGCCACACATCGTCAGCGTCCTCGCACGGCGCGGGCGATCAGGTGGCGCGTCCCGATCGCGCGGGCCGGAACGTCGGGACGCGCCGACTCCAGCCGATTGATCACGTTGGCGCCCATGCTCGCGACGGTGCGCAGCGGGTGGCGGACACTCCAGCTCTTCAGCCCTGCACGCCGGAAGCGACTTCCGACTACCGCGTACTCGACATGCACATCGGGAAACACGGAGCTCAGCAGCTCGCGGAGCTGCGCACGCGTGTAATGCCGCTTGTGATCGGCGTTGTGCGGCTTCGGCGTCGTGTCGCCATTCGGCGTCGTCATCAGGAAGACGCCGCCCGGGCGAAGCACGCGGGCGACCTCGCGCACGAACAGCGCATCCTCCTCGACGTGCTCGAGGACCTCGACCGCGACGGCAAGATCAAAGGAGGCGTCGGGAAGCGCCGAGCGGGTCATGTCGTCGAGCACGATCGCGCGCACGTTGCTGCGGCGGTCGCGGGTGCGGGCGACCATCTCTTCGGTGACGCCGAGTCCGAGCGCGACCTGCGTCTCGGTCTCGCGCGGCAGCTCGGAGATCGTGACGTTGGCCGGAACGCCGATGGTGTAGTGCGACTTACGCCCCCCGACGTCGAGAAGCTCGCGAGGCCGCTCATCAGGGCCCGTGATCGCGAGCAGCTGCCGCCGCACCGAGGCGTAGAGCGGTGGCAGGAACGGCTCGGCGCAGCGGTAGGCCATCTCGAACGCCGTCATCGCGCACCAGCCGGAAGCATGGTCTGGGCGAGGGTCCAGTCCGACGGGCTGTCGATGTTCACGCTCCGCGCGCCGTCCACCACGTAGCCGATGGTGCGCACGCCATAGAGCAAGCCACCCATCACGACGTCGCGGCGGGTCACGTACACCGAGCCCTCGCGATGCCATGCCGCGGGGAGGGCCTGCCGTCGCGGGATGGGCTGTGCCTCGCCGGTGCTCAGCCGGATCTCGCCGTTAGGCGCCCCGAAGTAGACCCAGTGCGGATTGTACTCGACGGGAACGGGCAGCACGCTCACCACCGAGTCCGCGCCGCTGCTCGCGAGGAGCTCGACGCAGCCGTCGATGTCGCTCGCCGGCCGGAAGGGACTGGTAGGCTGAAGCAGGCAGACGGCGTCGTAGCGCTCGCCGCGCGCCTCGAGGATACCGAGCGCGTGCTGGACCACCGGAAGGGTCGGGGTCTCGTCGCGCGCCAGCTCTCCCGGCCGCATGAACGGCACGTCCACCCCGCAGCTCCGTCCGACCTCGGCGATCTCCGGGTCCTCGGTGGTCAGCACGACGCGCGCGAGACTCTTCGCGGCGAGCGCGGCCTCCGCCGTCCACTGGAGCAGCGGCTTGCCGCCGAGCGGGCGAATGTTCTTGCGCGGCACGCCCTTCGAGCCGCCGCGCGCGGGGATGAGGCCGAGGACGCGCATCAGTACGTGAGGCGCTTCTCGATGTGCAGCGGCTGGCCGGCGAGCAGCGCGCCGATGCGCTCCCCGGCATGCCCGTCCCCATACAGCGGATCGCTGGGATACGTGCCGTTGGAGAGATGCTTCTCCATCCCGGCGACGATCTCGTTCCGGTCGTAGGCGACGTCGATGACGTTGATGCCGCGATCGCGTCCCGCCTGGCGACCGCCGACGTTGACGACGGGGACGCCGAGGAAGGAGCACTCGCGCACGCCCACGCTGGAGTTGCCGACGAGGCACTTCGAGTTCACGAGCAACCGGAGGAAATCCGTCGGCTCCATGTTCTTGAAGAAGTGCATGTGCTTCGGCTTCTTCAGCTCGCGGAATGCGCGGATGGTGCCGGAGGTCCCGTCGGAGCCGGCGTCGACGTTGGGCCAGAACCAGAGCGTCGGCAGCCCGAGCTCGTCCACGGCGACCAGCGTCTCGGCGACGTGCTCGCGCGCCTGTTCGTACTCGGTGGTGACGGGGTGCTGCATGACCACCACGTAGCCTTCGTCGAGCTTCGGCTTCGCGCCGACGCCGCCGTACTTGTCGTACGGATCGAAGTTCAGCGCCTTGTCGTCGACGATCTCCGCCGCGAGATCGATCGACGGGCAGCCGGTGACGTGCACGGTGTCGCAGCACTCACCCATCTTCACGACGCGCTCCGCCGCCTTCTTCGACGCGACGAAATGCAGGTCGGCGAGCTTGGTCACCGCGTGGCGGACCTTCTCGTCGATGGAGCCGGTGACCTCGCCTCCCTGCACGTGGGCGAGGGGAATGTTCATGTAGGAGGCGGCCACCGCGGTGGCGAGCGTCTCGAAGCGATCGGCGACGCTGACGACGACGTCGGGCTGCAGGTTGTCGAAGACGGTCGTCAGCTCCATCAGGCCGATGCCGGTGGTCTTGGCCATCGCGGCGAGGTGGGCACCCTCGAGCACCATGTGCACCTTGGCGGCGATGTCGAAGCCGTCGGCGGCGATGAAGTTGACGGCGGTGCCGTAGCGATCGAGGAGCGCCGACGCGGCGACGACGAGCTGGAGCTCGACATCATCGCGCTCCTTGATCGCCTTCAGCGCGGTCTTGATCCGGCTGTAGCTGGGGCGGGCGGTGACGACGACGCAGACCTTGCGCATCAGGGGAGCTCCACGAGATCCAGTTCGGTCAGCTGCTGATCGGGCTCGAGCGCGCGCGTGGTGCGCGCGCCGACGAGCTGCGTGAGGCGGGCGGCAGGGATGCCGTTCCCGGGTTTCTTGGCGGCGAGGTGCTCCTGGCGCAGCACCGTCCCCGCGGGAATCGCGACGCGGGCGACGACGCTCTTGGTGAAGAGCGCGCGCAACGGTGCCGCCTCCACGCTCTGCCGCTCCTTGTCGACGGGGTGTGCGCGCATCTCCTCGATGAAGCGCACCCCGGTGACGAGCTGCTGCAGCTCCGCGGTGGTCACCGACGCGGTGACGTCGGGGCCGAACATCTCGCGGCTCATCGTCGCATGGACCTCGACGACCTCGGCGCCGAGAGTGACCGCGGCGAGCGAGGGGAAGATCGTTCCCGAATGGTCGGAAAGACCCACCGCGCAACCGTACCGCTCGCGGAACACCGCGAGCATGTTGATGCCGACGCGATCCGACGGGCAGGGATAGGCCGTCGTGCACTGCATGACGGCGAGCGGCACCTCGGCGCGAATCGCGCGCGCGACGGTCGCGTCGATCTCGCGCGTGCCGCTCATGCCGGTCGACAGGAGCAGCGGGAGCCCGCTGGCGACCATGCGGGCGATCATCGGCTCGTTCGACAGCTCGCCCGACGCAACCTTCCACGCGGCGACGCCGACTTCCTCGAGCAGCTCGAGCGCCTCGAGGGAGAAGGGGGAGCTGAGGAAGAGCAGCCCGCGCGCGTCGGCGTGGCGGCGCAGGCCGTGCCACTGCTCCTTCGTGAACTCCATCCGCTTCCAGTAGTCGTAGCGCGTCGCATCCTGGCGGCTGAACTTCACGCGCCACGGCTCGCTCGGCGTGCTCTCCGCCGCGGCGATGTGCGTCTGGAACTTCACCGCGTCGGCTCCGGCGTCGGCGATCGCGTCGATGTAGGCATGCGCGAGGCCGAGGCTTCCGTCGTGCGCCTGCGCGACCTCGGCGATGACGAGGCAGCCGTCCATGGTATCGGCGGAGCCTGCCTGCTGGCGCAGCAGGCGGCGCAGCGTGGGACGCGACTCAGACGACATCGGCGAAGCTCCTCTCCATGCGGCGGAAGTAGAAGGCGCCGCTGAGCAGCAGCACGATCGCGGCGAGGGAAGACGCGGCGATCAGAGGCCCCGGGTGCGTCCCGGTGCCGAGCAGCGCCCAGCGAAATCCTTCGACGACGCCGACCATCGGGTTGAGGCCGTACACGGTCCGCCAGGGCTCGTGCAGCAGAGTGCTCGAGTAGGCGATCGGCGTCGCGAACATCCAGAACTGCGTGAGGAATGGCACGACGTACTTCACGTCCCGGTACTCGACATTGAGCGCGGAGAGCCAGAGGCCGACGCCGAGCGAGGTGACGAGCGCGAGGACGAGGAACGCCGGAAGCCAGAGGATCTGCGCCGTCGGATAGATCCCGTAGTACGCCATCATCCCGAGCAACACGACGAAGGCGAGGACGAGGTCGATCAGTCCCGAGAGCACGGTGGCGATCGGGATGGTCAGCCGCGGGAAGTAGACCTTCTTGATGAGGTTCGCGCTGCCGACGAGGGAGTTCGACGACTGGGCGATGCCCGAGGCGAAGAAGGTCCACGGGACGAGCGCTGCGTAGGAGAAGATCGGGTAGGGAATTCCGTCCGACGGCACCTTCGCCAGCTTCCCGAAGAAGAGGCTGAAGACGATCATCGTGAAGAACGGCTGGATGATCGCCCACGCCGCGCCCAACGCGGTCTGCTTGTAGCGGACCTTCACGTCGCGCCAGACGAGGAAGTACAACAGCTCACGGTACTCGACGAGCTCGCGCAGCCGGAGCGAGACCCAGCCGTGCGAGGCGGCGATGCGCGTGCGTGGGAGCTCCGCCGCGGGAACGGCCGGAGCTCCGCCGAGGAACGTGTCGGGAAGGCTCTGCGTCGCCATGCGGACGGTGTGCTAGACGGCGCGGGCGACGGGCTCCGGCGCGCTGTACGCCGGGAACGTGCTCGTCGCGCGGAGAGAGGGCGCGGGCGCGAGCGTCCGCCCGTGGCTGGTCACGTACCACGACAGCGCTTCGCCGATGCCCTGCGCGACGGTATGCGTGGGCACGTAGCCGAGCCGCTGCTCGATGCGCGTCGTATCGGCGAGCGAGTGGCGGATGTCGCCGGGACGGAATCCCTCGTTGAGCGGGGAGACCTCGGCGAGCTCCGGCCGGTGCTCGGCAAGTCCGGCGCGGATCATCGCGAAGAGCTGATTCAGCGTCGTGCGCTCACCGCACGCGACGTTGTAGACGCGGTCCGTCGCCGCTTCGTCCGGCACGGTCGCGGCGAGGATGTTCGCCTGGACGACGTTGTCGATGTAGCAGAAGTCGCGGCTCGTCGCCCCGTCGCCGAAGATCGTGCACGGCTCTCCATCGAGGAGATTGGCGACCCAGCGCGGGATCACCGCGGCGTACGGTCCATGCGGGTCCTGGCGCCGGCCGAAGACGTTGAAGTAGCGGAGCCCGATGCACTGCAGCCCGTACACGCGCTGGAAGACGCCGGCGTACAGCTCGTTGATCATCTTCGTCGCCGCGTACGGCGAGAGCAGCCGTCCGGTGCGATCCTCGCGCTTCGGCAGCTCGGCGTGGTCGCCGTACACCGCGCTCGAAGAGGCGAAGACGAAACGGCGCACGCGTGCGTCGCCGGCGGCGACGAGCATGTTGATGAAGCCGTCGACGTTGGAGGCGTGGCTCGTCAGGGGGTCGTCGATGGACCGCGGGACGGAGCCGAGGGCGGCCTGGTGGAGCACGATGTCGACGCCGGTGCAGGCGGCGCGACAGGTGGCGATGTCGCGGACGTCGCCTTCGATGAAGTGAAGCTGTCCGCCGGCACCACTGGCGCGACGCAGCACATCGTCGAGATTGCGCCGGTGTCCGGTGGAGAAGTTGTCGAGGCCGACGACGTACTGGCCGAGCGTGAGGAGGCGCTCGAGCAGGTTGGAGCCGATGAAGCCGGCGACGCCGGTGATGAGCCAGGTCCGGGGCTCGGCCCGGAGCTCCTCGGCTGTCACGTCGTACCGTGTCATGGACGCGTCCTCGCGCATACGTATGAAGGGATTCGCGCGCCGGCGGGGCGGGGGGAGCGCGCGAAAGTCCGCGGGTGGTTCGAGGGCAGGGGAAGGCATCTTCCATTCCGGGTAAACAGGATGTCACGTGCGTCGTAAATCGTTGTCGTTCATGCCGTTGTACGACGGTGCAGCGCGGGCGGCGCGAGCGTTCACAGGGCGGTCTGTGAGCCACGTGTTGCAGGACTGTGGGCGCGCTGCCGCAGGGCGCCGAGGTGTGCCGGGCGCCAGTCCGGGCGATGGTTGAGCCGATCGGGGGCCCCACCTGGGGACGTCGCGCGGTCGGGTGGGTGCTCCTGGTCCTGTCGCTCGGCGGGATCGCGGCGGTGACTCTGCTCCCGGAGAAGGCGATCGGCGGGAAGCATTTCCGATGGGGGTTGAGCCACGATCCGGAGCATCTCGCGGAAGACATGCTCAACGCGATCCTGTTCATGCCCCTCGGTGTCGCGCTCGAGCGGATGGGCCGGTCGTTCGTGGCGGCGCTCGCGACCAGCGCCGCGATCTCGACGGCGATCGAGATGAGCCAGCTCTATCTCATCCCCGGGCGATTCGCCGAGCTGCAGGACATCCTCGCCAACACCGCGGGAGGACTGATCGGCTGGGGGCTCGCGATGCTCGCCGCACGCTCGCCCGCTGGCCGTTAGGCAGCGGCCCTACTCGTCGATCGACCGGGGCCAGTCCTGCCTGAGCAGCCGCGAGAGCGCGCGGTCGGCGAGCAGGCGGCCCCCGGTCTGGCAGCGCGCGCAGTAGTTCGTCTCGTTGGTCGCGTAGCGGATGCGCTGCACCGGAGCGTCGCACACGGGGCAGGGCCGGCCGAACTTTCCGTGCACCGCGAACTCGGGGCGGAAGGCGGTGACCTCCTCGGGGAAGCCGTCGCCGATCTCCGCGCGGAGCCGCGCTGTCCACTCGCCTAACGTGTCGCGCACGGCGGCGTAGAGGCGCCCGATCTCCTCGGCGGAGAGCCGCGAGGTGAGGGTGAGCGGCGAGAGCCGCGCGCGGTGAAGGATCTCGTCGGAGTAGGCGTTGCCGATCCCGCTGAAGAGCCGCGGATCGGTGAGCGCGCGCTTGAGGGTGTGATTCTCGGACACCAGCCGCGCGGCGAACGCGTCGCGATCGATGGCCAGCGGCTCCAGCCCTCCGCGCTCGAAGGGGGCGAGCGTGTCCTCGCCGGCGACGAGATGCAGCGAGGCGCGGCGCGAGCTCCCCGCCTCGGTGAGGTAGAGCGTCCCGTGCTCGAAGACGAACGCGGCGAGCCAGATCTTCCCCGGAGACTTCTTTCCCGTCGCGCGCCAGCGCAGCCGGCCGGCGATCATCAGGTGGATGACGGCGAAGACGTCGCCCTCGAAGCCGATGACGATGCGCTTGCCCATGCGCCGGAGCGAGCGCACGCGCCGGCCGGAGAGCTCGGCGGGCGAGGGCGCGACGGAGCGGAGGACGAACGCGTTGCGGACATCGAGCCGCTCGAGCGGCCGGCCGACGATCAGCGCCTCGAGGCGCTCGAGGTAGATGGTGATGTCCGGAAGCTCGGGCATCCGCTCACCGCGCGCGCCGCAGCGTCAGGATGAAGGTCGAGCCTCTTCCCTCCTCGCTCTCGACCGACAGCGTGCCGCCCATCGCGGCGGCGAGGCCGCGGCTGATCGACAGTCCGAGCCCCGCGCCACCGCGCGGATTGTTCAGCGATCGGCCGAGCTGCGTGAAGGGGAAGAAGATCGCCTCCTGCTTGTCGGCGGGGATTCCCGGGCCGGCGTCCTGAACGCGGAGATGCACGCGGCTGTCGTCCGCGTCGCAGGCGACGACGATCGTTGCCCCGTCGGGGCTCGCCTTGATCGCGTTGGTCAGCAGGTTGACGCAGATCTGGATGACGCGGTCGCGGTCGCCGAGGAGGACAAGCGCGTCGTCGCAGCCGCGGTTCTCGTAGCGCAGGTCCTTGGCGCGGAGCTGGGGCAGGACCATCGGCTCGAGGGAGCGCAGCATCTCGCCGACGGGGACGCGCGTCTCCTGCACCTCGAGCCGCCCCGCCTCCATCTTCGCGAACGAGAGTACGTCCTCGATGAGGGTGAGCAGATGCTGCTGGTTGCGGCGGATGCGCGCGAGATCCTGCTGCTGCTGCGTGGTGATGGGGCCGCGAAGTCCCATCTCGAGCAGCTCGACGTAGCCGCCGATGCCGTTGAGCGGCGTGCGCAGCTCGTGGCTCATCGCGGCGAGGAAGTCGCTCTTCGCGCGGTTCGCCTCCTCGGCGGCGGCGCGCGCGTGGCGCTCGGCGGTGTAGAGGCGCGCGCGATCGAGCGCCTGCGCGCACTGCCGGGCGAGGGCGTCGAGGAAGACGCGCTCCTCGCGCGGAAAGGCGCGCTCGCCGGCGAAGCCGAGCACGATGACGCCGAAGCAGCGCTCCTCCTGGAGGAGCGGGAGCGCCGCCCACGCGTCGACGGGGAGCGTGTCGGGCGCGTCGCCGGCGATGGGGTATCGCGCGGCGCGCTCGGCGCGATCCTGGATGTACACCGGCTCGCGGGTGCGCACCGCATCCCCGCCGAGCAGAGGCGCCGCGATGGGGTGCGTTCGCCAGGGATCGAGCATCGCGTCGGGAAACCCTTCGGCAGCGGCGACTTCGAGGTTCTCGCCGCCCTCGTCGACGAGGAGGACGGCCCCGAGGGTCGCTCCGGCGGCGGCGATGCCCTGGGCGAGCGCGACGCGCGCGACTTCCTCATTGGTGAGCGCGCGTGCGAAATCGGCGGTGACCGCCTGCAGCCGCGTCGTCCGGTCGACCGCGCGGCGGAGCTCCTGCTCGGCGAGGACCCGCTCGGTGATGTCGACGTGGGTGAGCACGACGTGCGTGACGCGCCCGTTGGCGCCGCGCAATGGATGGAAGTGTCCCTGCGTCCAGATCGTGCGGCCCTCGCCGCGGAGCGACACCTCGGACATCGCGTAGCGCACCGGCGGCGTCATCACGACTTCGCCGGCGAATGCGCGGCGAATCAGCGGCATGGCTCCCTGCGCCTCGAGCTGCTCGTCGGAGAGGACGGTATACTCGCGCGGGACGTCCTCCAGTCGCACGCCCCAGAGCGCGGTGAACGCCGCGTTGAGTGCGAGGGGCCGGCCCTCGCCATCGTAGATGACGCAGCTGAACGGCGACTGGTCGAAGAGCGCCCGCGCGAGCCCCTCGGCGATCGAGGAGGGCGCGCGGTCGGCGCGGGACTCCGGC
Organism: Gemmatimonadaceae bacterium; assembly: GCA_013361935.1. Lineage (GTDB taxonomy): Bacteria > Gemmatimonadota > Gemmatimonadetes > Gemmatimonadales > Gemmatimonadaceae > JABFXC01. The sequence goes on along the minus strand of JABFXC010000008.1, from coordinate 32,944 downwards.
TCGCTCACGCGCGCGGCAGCCGGACTTCGAAGATCGACCCGGCGCTCGTGCTCGCGCGCAGCGCGAGCTCGCCCTTCATCGCGCGGGCGAGGTCGCGGCTGATGGCGAGGCCCAGTCCCGTGCCTTCGTGCCCGCTGATCCCGCTGCCGCGTCCGAGCTGGACGAAGGGCTCGAAGATCGCCTCGTGCTTGTCGACCGGGATGCCGATGCCGCTGTCGGCGACGCTGAGGACGACCTCCTCTCCGTCGGCGGCCGCCGCGACGCGGACGAGCCCTCCCGCGTTCGTGAACTTGATCGCGTTGGACATGAGGTTCAGCAGGATCTGCTGAACCTTCTCCGGATCGGCGCGCACGTGGAGCGAGGAGTCGACGATGGCGCACTCGTAGCGGAGCGACTTCGCCGCGAGCAGCGGGGCGACGAGCGCCTCGACGCCGGCGATGAGGGGCGCCACGGGAAAGGGGGCGATGCGGTAGTCGACGTGCCCCGACTCGAGCCTGGCGAAGTTGAGCACGTCGTTGATGAGCGACAGCAGATGGCGCTGGCTGCGCTGGATGCGCTGCAGCGCCTCGAGCTGTGCGTCGTTGATCGGCCCGTGGACGCCGATCTCGAGCAGCTGCGCGTAGCCGCCGATCGCGTTGAGCGGGGTGCGCAGCTCGTGGCTCATGTGGGCGAGGAACTGTCCCTTCGCGCGGTTCGCGTCCTCGGCGGCGACGCGGGCCTCGGTGGCGATGCGCGTCTTCTCGGCGAGCTCGTCGTTCGCGTGGTGGAGCTCCTCGTTGATGACCTCGAGCTCCTCGCGGCTCTCCTCCAGCTCCTCCTGCGCCTCGAGCGAGGCGCGGTAGAGCCGCGCATTGTCGATCGCCAGCGACGCGCGGCGGCCGAGCTCCATGGCGAGCGCGAGGTCGGCCTCGCCGTAGCGGCGCCCAGACTCGGCGGAGACGAGCGTCATCGCGCCGAGCACGTGGTCGTGCGCGCGCAGGGGAACGACGATCGCGCTCGTCAGCCCGAGCTCGCGGGTGATCCGCAGATGCGCCTCGTCCACCGCGCCGGCGACGAGCATCTCGTCGGGGATCTCCGGGAAGAGCTGCGGCTCGCCCGTGCGGAGAACGAGGCCGAGGCCGTCGGGCAGGTCGAGGTTGGGGGGATAGCGCTCCCAGAGCTCGCGAGCGAGGGCAACCTTTGCGGGATCGACGTGCGCGACGGCGAGGCGCTGCACCGCGCGCGGGCCGGTGAGGAGGTCGACGGCGCACCAGTCGCCGAGCTTCGGCACCACGAGCTCGGCGACCGACTGCACCGTGCGCTCGTAGTCGAGCGAGCTGGCGAAGATCTCCGAGGCGCGCGAGAGATAGTGCAGCGTCTCCTCGGCGCGCTTCTTCTCGGTGATGTCCTTCCAGATCGTCGCGACTCCGCCGTCGGGGAGGGGATAGCAGCGCATCTCCGACCAGTTGCCGCCCTTCGTGTAGTACTCCTCGAAGACGACTGGCACCTTGGAGTCGCGGGCGCGGCGCATCTGCTCCTCGAAGCGCGTGCCGACCAAGTCGGGGTACGCCTCCCAGAGCACGCGGCCGACGAGCGCGTCCGGGTCGCGTCCGGCGCGGATGAACACCTTCCCCGCCGCCTCGTTGATGTAGCGGTAGCGCCACTCGCCGTCGTTCACGACGAAGGGATCGGCGATCGCCTCGAGGATGCCGCGGACGAAGCGCTCGGTCGCGCGCGTCGCCTCGTTGGCGAGGACGAGCTCCTCGTTCACGCGATGGAGCTCCTCGTTCACCGTCTCCAGCTCCGCCGTCTGCATCTCGAGCTCGTCGCGCTGCGACTCGAGCTCCAGCGCCTGATCCTGGAGCTGCTGCGTCTGATGCTCCAGCTCCACCGCCTGCTCCTCGAGCTGGCGGCGGCTCTCGACGACTTCCTCGTAGAGGCGCGCGTTCTCGAGCGCGGTGGCGGCACGCAGGGCGAGCGCCTCGGCGGTCTGCAGCTCGGCGTCGCCGTAGCGCCGGCCGGAGGTCGACGCGTAGAAGCTCATCGCGCCGAGCACGACGCCCTCGTGCGCGAGAATGGGAACGATCACCGCCGATCGGGGGGCGAGCGTCTCGAGCAGACGCCGGTGCGCCGGGCTGGTCGCTTTCGCCGCGGTCCACTCCGGGTTCCACTCGCCGATGAGCAGGGGGCGCCCGCTGCGGATCACGCGCGCGACGGGAGCGTCCGAGCGCGCGAGGTCGGGCGCGAAGCGATGCAGCTCGTCGAGGAGGGGCTGCTGCTCGGGCGAGGCGTGCAGGGCGACGAGGCGGTGGGCGCCGGCGCTCTGGACGAGATCGACGACGCACCAGTCGGCCATCGCCGGCACGGCGAGTCTGACGATCGCCTCGAGGGTCTTCTCGCGGTCGAGGGAGGCGTGCATCGCCCGCCCGGCCTCGGCGAGGAGGGCGGTGGGATCGACCCCGGCGGGAAGGTGCGCGGATCCGGTCGGGGCGTCGAGGGGACTTCCGCCGGGACGGGCGGAGCGGGGGGGCACTTGGTCCTGGTCGGTCACTCGATCGGGATGGCGGCGGAGCTGGACCACAATACTGACGGGGTGAGCACCCGAACGCCATAGGTGCCGCGTCACACGCCGGGACCGAAGCGGCAGTCTCCCGCGTTCGCGTCCACACCCTCCGGTCTCCGCGTCGCTGGCATGGCTCGCGCGTCGTCGAGGACCAGTCCTCCTCCAGCCGACATGAAACTCGACAACCGTGCCGCGGGGCCGCCCCGCATCACCCCGCGACAAGTCACGCTCACGGCGCACGAAGCGGAGTCGCTCGCCGCGCAGGCGATCGCGCTGCTGCGCGACCGCGGCGAAAGCGTCCTCAACGCGATCGACGACGGGATCTACATCCTCGACGGCGAGGGACGCACGCTGTTCGTGAACACCGCGGGGGCCCGCATGCTCGGCTACGCGTCGGCACGGGAGATGATCGGGCAGCCGCAGCATCAGCTCATCCACCACTCCTACGCCGACGGCTCGCCCTTTCCCGTGGAGGAGTGTCCGATCTTCCATTCGGTGACGGACGGCATCCAGCAGCAGGTGGGGGGCGACACCTTCTGGCGGAAGGACGGCACCGCGCTTCCCGTCGACTACACGTCGATCCCGCTCAAGGAGGGCCGCCGCGTGCTCGGCGCGGTCATCACCTTCCGCGACGTGAGCGAGCATATCCAGGCGGAGCAGGCCGCGTCGCGGCTCGCCGGCGAGCGCAAGGCACACGCGGAGGCGGAGACGGCGCGGGCGGCGCTGGCGCGCAACGAGCGGCGCTACCGCTCGCTCGTCGAGTCGGTCGCGGCCATCGTCTGGACGCGAACGCCCGAGGGCGAGTTCGTCGAGGAGCAATCGATGTGGTGCGCGTTCACCGGACAGAGCCCCGACGAGGCGAGGGGGCGCGGCTGGCTGCACGCGGTGCATCCGGACGATCGCCAGCGCATCGCGGCGACGTGGGACGCGGCCGTCGCGTCGGGGATGCGCTACGAGGCCATGCTGCGCCTGCGGCGCGCCGACGGGGCCTACCGCCGCACCGTCGCGCGCGCCGTTCCCGTCCGCGAGAGCGACGGGAGCGTGCACGAGTGGATCGGCACGCACACCGACGTGACCGAGCTGCTCGAACAGGCGCCCTGACGGCGTCGTCACGGCACTGACGAGAGACGCGGACAACGCCTGACGGCGCCCGGGGGGCTCGCCCGGGAGATTGGAGCATGGCCACCGCTCGCCGTACCGCCGGGCTCCGCCTCGACCTCGTCATTCCCGTCGCCGCCGCGACGTTCATCGCCGCGGGGCTCCTGCTCCGGTTCGCGGCGCCGGAGAGCGGGCTCGCGCACGTCGTCATGCGCGTCGGGCTCGTCCTCACGGGGGCGCCGGTGCTCTGGCGAACGCTGCGCGGCGCGCTCCGCGGGCAGTTCGCCGCCGACCTCGTCGCGACGCTGGCGATCGTCGCCGCGCTCGTCCTCGACCAGCCGCTGGTGGGACTCGTCGTCGTGCTCATGCAGACGGGAGGCGAGGCGATCGAGCGCTATGCCGAGGGGCGCGCCAGCCAGGCGCTGCGCGCGCTGCAGGCGATGGCGCCGAAGGACGCGCACCGCCTCGTCGCCGGACGCATCGAGGACGTCCGCGCTGAGGAGGTGAACGTCGGAGACGAGCTGCTGGTGCGACCCGGCGAGCTCGTCCCCTGCGACGGCGTCGTGATCGACGGGCACTCGCACGTCGACACGTCGCGGCTGACGGGGGAGCCGATGCCGGTGAGCGCGACCGCGGGTGCGCGGCTGATGAGCGGCAGCGTGAACGTCGAGGGGGCGCTGACGATGCGGGCGACGGCGCGCGCCGCGGAGAGCCAGTACGCGCGCATCGTCGCGCTCGTACGCTCGGCGCAGGAGAGCAAGGCGCCGCTCCAGCGCGTCGCCGACCGATACGCGGTCTGGTTCACGCCGGCGACGCTGGCCGTGTGCGCGGCGGCGTGGATCATCGGGCGGGATCCGGAACGGGTGCTCGCGGTGCTGGCGATCGCGACGCCCTGTCCGCTCATCCTCGCGACGCCGATCGCGCTGCTCGGCGGGATCAATCGCGCGGCGCGGCGGAACGTCATCGTGCGGAACGGCACCGCGCTGGAGCGGATGGGCGACGCGACCATCGCCGTGTTCGACAAGACGGGCACGATCACCGTCGGGCTGCCGCGCGTCTCGTCGGTCGTCGCGGCGCCGGGGTGGAGCGACGAAGAGGTGCTCGCCCTCGCCGCCTCCGTGGAGCGCGGGTCGAGCCACCTCCTCGCGCGCACGCTCGTCGGGGCCGCCGAGGAGCGGGCGCTCGTCCTGCCCGATGCGCGGGCGGTGCGCGAGGCGCCGGGACGCGGCGTCACGGGGTGCGCCGGGGAGCGCGCGATGGTCGTCGGCGCGCGCTCGCTCGTGCTCGAGCGTCATCCATCACTGGGCCCCGACTTCGACGCGCTCGAGGAAGACTGTCCCCCGACCAGCCGGCTGCGCGCGTTCGTCGCGGTGGATGGAGAGGCGGCCGCGGTGATCGTCTACGCGGACGAGGTTCGCGCGGGCGTGCACGCGGTGCTCGACGAGATGCGGCGGATGGGCGTCAGGCGCACGATCCTCCTCTCCGGCGACCGCGCGGAGAACGCCAGCGCCGTCGCGACCATGGTCGGGATCGACGACGTCGCCGGCGACCTGCTCCCGGAGGACAAGGTCGCCGCGGTGCACGCGCTCGTCTCGCGCGGCGAGAACGTGCTGATGGTCGGCGACGGCACCAACGACGCACCGGCGCTGAGCGCGGCGACGGTCGGCGTCGCGCTGGCCGCGCACGGCGGCGGCGTCACCACGGAGGCAGCGGACGTCGTCGTCATGGCCGACGACCTCGGCCGCGTCGTCGAGACGATGCAGATCAGCCGCCGGACGATGCACATCGCGCGGCAGTGCATCCGCGTCGGCGTGGGGCTCAGCGTCCTCGGCATGCTCGCGGCGGCGATGGGCTACATCACCCCGCTCCTCGGCGCCGGGCTCCAGGAAGGGATCGACCTCGCGGTGATCGTGAACGCGCTTCGGGCGTCGCGGGCGTAGGGGCGGGGGACGGGCTGGGGCCAGGGGCCAGGCACTGCGCCGACTGCAGGTGACGCCGTTCCTTCCGCCTGGCCCCTGCCCTACGCCCCTTCCTTCACCACGCGTACCTCACCTCCTCCAGCCGCCCGCGCCAGTAGGTGTGCGGGCCGTCGGGGAGCTGCCACGACACGTCGCCCTCGCGCGGGACGAGCATGCCGTCGACCGTCTCGTAGCCGCGCCACCGGCCGCGCCAGGGGGTGAGGACGAGCGTTCCGCCGACCTCGCGGTAGCGGTCGGCGGAGATGCCGGCGATGGTGCCGTCGCGATCGAAGTGGAAGTCGACCGACGCCGTGACGGCGCCGTCGGTGATCGTCGCTCGCGCCGAGCTGTCGTCGAGCGCCGTCCAGCGCACGCCCTCGCTCGGCAGGAGCGCGGTCGGCACCCAGGGCGCTTCGGCGAGATAGCGCTGCAGCGTCGCCGCGGCCATCGGCCCGCCGCCCGATTGTCGTACGAGCGGCAGCAGCGCGAGGAGCCGGCCCTCCATGGTGCCCGTCCCATCGAGGTAGCTGTCGCGGACACGCATCGTGGCGAGCGGCACCATGCGGATCGACGCATCCCACATGAAGCCCAACGGCCGGACGGAGACGAGCTCCGTCGCGGTGAAGGGCATCCACCGGTCGCGCGAGAGAGCGAACTCGCCGCGCTGAACGATGCGCGCGGCACCGATCATCCGCTGCCCCGGGCGCAGCACGCGCTCGAAGTAGCGGACGACCGGGGCGGGGAGGCCGGCCAGCTGATCGGGCGAATAGCTCGCCGGTCGCGAGCCGGCGTCCACTCGGCCGAGGGCGAGTCGCGACGCGATGCGCGCGCTTCGCGACGACCACCGCGCCTGCGCGATCGCCGCCGCCACGATGCCCACGCCGAGCACCCCCGCGGCGGTGATGCCTATCCCCCGCCAGATCCGCATCGCTGCCTCACGGAGTGATCGCCACCTTGATGATCCCGTCCCGGTGGCTGGCGAACAGGTCGTAGGCCTCGACGATGTCGTCGAGGCGGAAGCGATGCGTCACGAGAGGACGCAGGTCGACACGTCCCGAAGCGACGGTCTCGACGAGGCGGCGCATCCGCTCCTTGCCGCCGGGGCAGAGCGTCGTGACGATGCGGTGGTCGCCAAGCCCCGCGGCGAAGGCGTCGAGCGGAAGGCTCAACTTTCCCGAGTACACGCCAAGGCTCGACAGCGTCCCGCCGGGACGCAGCACGCGCAACGCGCTCTCGAAGGTCTCCTGCGTGCCCAGCGCCTCTATGGCGACGTCGACGCCGCGTCCGGCCGTCAGGCGGCGGATCGCGCGCACCGGATCCTCGACGCGCGGGTCGACGGCGACGTCGGCGCCGATGCGCCGCGCCATCGCGATCCGCTCGTCGCTTCGCTCGACGACGATGATCCGCGCCGCGCCGCGAAGCTTCGCCCCCGCGGTCGCGCAGAGCCCGATCGGCCCCTGCGCGAAGATGGCGACGGTGTCGCCGATCGAGATGTTCCCGTGCTCCGCGCCGCCGAAGCCGGTGCTCATGATGTCCGGGCACATCAGAACCTGCTCGTCGCTCAGCTCGTCGGGCACGGGCGTGAGGTTCGCCTGCGCATCGGGAATGCGCACGAACTCCGCCTGGCACCCATCGATGGTGTTGCCGAGCTTCCAGCCGCCGAGGGGCTCGCCGCCGCACTGCGAGCGGTCGCCGGCGAGACACGAGTCGCACTGCCCGCACGGAGTGATCGCGCCGCAGATCACCCGCTGCCCGACGCGGTAGCCCGTCACCGCCTCGCCGAGCTTCGCGATGACGCCCACCGGCTCGTGGCCGACGATGCGGCCCGGCGCGACCGGATACTCGCCGCGGAGGATGTGCACGTCCGTTCCACAGATCGTCGTCGTCGTGACGCGGAGCAGCGCGTCGCGCGGGCCGATCCCGGGGATCGGCCGCTCCTGGAGCTCGATGCGTCCCTTCGCGACGAAGACCGCCGCGCGCATCGTGTCGCGCGCGAGGCGGATGTCCTGGTCCGCCAGCGGACGGGTCGTGGTTCTGCTCGTGATGATCGTGGCCATCGTGCGCCTCCTGCAGGGGTGCTCGTCTGATCGCGTCCCGCATCATGCGGCGCGAGCGGGGCGCGAGGAGTCGGGCGAGCATCGCCGCAGCGTCGGCGGAACTCGGACAGTCGCACGGTGCTCCGCCGACAGACCACGCGTCGTCGCGCGGCGAACGTATCAGGTGGAGCAGAGCGCTCCGTGCGAGCCGTGACATCGCGCCGACCGAGGCGCAGGAGGAGACCATGCAAACGATCACCGGACCCGTCACCGCGACGCCGCGGGCCGAGTCGCCGCCGGCGGGGTCGCCGCTCGGCGAAGGACCGATCCTGCTCGCGAGCGATGGCCGCGATTCCACCGAGCCCGCGCTTCGCGCGACGCGCCAGCTGGCGCAGCGGTTTCACCGCGACGTCGAGGTGGTGGGCGTCGTCGAGCCGATCACCCCGCTGCTCATGGCGCCCGAGGCGCTGCTCGTCCCCCTGGACGAGGTGAAGAGCCTCGCGACGCAGATGCGCGAGCGTGTCTCGAGGCAGCTTCGTCAGGACCTCGGCGAGCGCGCGGGATGGCACGCCGAGGTGCGTCAGGGAATCCCGTCGCAAACCCTCGCCGGCACGGCGCGCGAGCGCGACGCGAGCATGATCGTCACCGGACTGAGCCCACACCCGGTCGTCGATCGCGTCTTCGGGAACGAGATCCCCGTCGAGCTGACACGGGTGATCGATCGGCCGCTGCTCGCGGTCGCGCCGACGTGGGAGCGCCTGCCGCGCACGATCGTCGTCACGGTGGACATGAGCGGAACGAGCGAGCGCGTGGTGCGCTTCGCCGCGGCGCTTTTCCCCGAGGCGACGACGATCTTCCTCGTGCACGTGATGCCACGGGTGAGCGAGATCGAGCGCGACCTTCCCGGATGGGAGGCGACTTACGAGCGCGAGCTCGCCGCCGCCTTCGACCGGATGCGCGAGGGGCTGCCCGCCGGCGCGAAGATCGAGACGGTGACGCTGCGCGGCGCGGTGGCGAAGGAGATCACCGACTTCGCCCGCTACGCGAAGGCGGATCTCATCGTCAGCGGGCTGCACACGCACGGGCTGCTCTACCGTCTCTTCTTCGGCAACGTCGCGACGAAGCTGCTGCGCGCCGCGACGACTTCCGTCCTGCTGGTGCCGGAGGGCGAGCCGCCGTCCTCGCCACTCCACCAGCCGCGAACGATCACCCTGCCGCGCGCCGACTGGACGGCGCGGCTGCGCGAGTTCTCGCTGCGCAACCGCGCGCGGCGCGCGGCGCTCGAGATCGACGAGCCCGCGATCGGCGCGGTGGTCCAGGCATTCGACTATCCCTTCGCCGGCGTCGACTACGACTCGCGCGACGACCGTGTGCAGCTCATGCTCGGCGAGAACGGCGTCGCGGGGCGCCAGCTCACGCACACCATCGGGGAGCCGACGTCCATCGACGTGCTCACCGACCCGCGCGCCCGCGACACCGCGCTCCGCATCGCCTACGAGGACGGCCAGGCGCTGCTCACCTTCATGGTCGAGGAGCACGCGCCGCTGTGGGAGAGCAGGGGGTAAAGCACGGGGTACGGGAGTACGGGGGTACGGCACTGCCATGTCGCAGTTGCGTACTCCCGTACTCCCCTACTCCCGTACTCCTCTACTCCCGTACTCCCCTGCTTCGCGCTTCCCGGCCGGTGAGCGAGTCGATGTGGATGCGGAACATCACCGTGCGGAAGGCGCCGGGGTCACCGGCGGTGCCGAACTCCGGAACGGCCGCGCGGAGCAGCTTCCGTCCGCGCATCCACGCGTCGGCCTCCACGCCCGGCACTTCGGGGTCGAGCGTCAGAAACGTCCCGTGGACCACGACGCTGCGCCAGTCGAACTGCCCCTCGATCTCGTCGACCTCGAGCGCGACCCAGTGGCTGTGGGCGATCGTGTGCAGCTTCGAGCCCGGCGAGGTCCGGCCGTGGAGCCATCCGTTCTCGTAGATGTAGCTGATCGGCTCGATGTCGACGCGATCGTGGAAGGAGAACGCCAGCCGCGCGACATGATTGCGGGCGAGGATGCGCTCGCAGTCGGCCGGCTCGAGCTCGCGGAACGTCGCCCGCGTCGCATGGGGAGAGGTGGGTGTCATGTCGACCCTCCGGGATGAGGACGTGTGCCGTGCGAGCGCCGGCGCGTCCGGCGCGAGCCCCGCCGCCCGCTGATCGACTCGACGATCGCCGACAGCGCGTCGGGGAGGCGCAGCGGGAGCAGCAGCGCTCCGCCGGCGCCGACGAGGAGCAGGAGCAGCCCGGCGGTGGAATACACTCCGACCGCCGAGAAGATCCAGAAGCCGACGAGGGCGCCGCAGGCGAGCGTCGTGACATCGTCGGCGAACCAGGTCGCGGGCGACAGTCGGCGAGTCTCCCACTCGTCGGCCCGCGCGATCGCGCGCAGCAGCGCCGAAGTCGCGTACAGGCCGAGCAGCACGGCCATCCCGTCCTCGAGGACGTCCGCCGTGTAGAACATCGTCGATCGCGCGTCGGCGACGATGGCGAAGGTCGTCGCCAGCAGCCAGAAGGCGACGCTCATCGCCGCGAGCGCGGGGAGGGCGCGGCGCGCCGGCTCGCGCCGGAGCCACCACACCAGGTATCCGATCCCCGACGCGGCGACGAGCAGCCGCCAGTGGAGCGTCGGAAGCGCGAACGGTGTCGGCAGTCCGCCGCCCGCCGTCGCGCCGCTCCTCGTCACCGCGGGGGCGGCCGCGGCGGCGAGGAGCATCAGGAGGAGCGCGCGCCGGCTCGCGGAGCGGAAGGCATCATGCCGCAGATGCGCCAGGCGCGGCCGGGGCATTCATCCCTCCCGCACCGGCAGCGTGAAGTGCACGCTCGTCCCCGCGCCGACGCTGCTCTCGATCCAGATGCGGCCGCGGTGCGCGTCGACGATCCCCTTCGCGATGGCGAGACCGAGCCCGCTGCCGTGCGTGCGGGAGTGCCGGCGCGCGCGCCAGAAGCGGTCGAACACGTGCGGCAGATCGTCAGGCGGGATTCCCGGCCCGTCGTCGATCACCGAGAGCCGCACCGCGCCCGGCTCACGCGCCGCGCGCACGGTGACCGAGCCGCCACCGCCGGCGAAGTCGAGGGCGTTGCCGAGCAGGTTGGAGAGCACCTGGAGAATCCGCTCGCCGTCGAGGTATACCGCCGGCAGCTCCTGGGGAATGTCCGTCGCGAGCGCGATCCCGCGCTCCTCGGCGAGCGGGTGGAACATCTCGGCCGCGCGGACGAGCAGGACGACCAGGTCGGCCTCACGGCGATCGATCGAGAGGTGCCCCGCCTCGATGCTCGCGACGTCGAGGAGGTCGTGGATCATCCGCTGCATCCACTCCGCCGCCTGGTTGATGGTCTGCACGGCCTCACGCGCCGATGCCTCCAGCGTCGTGGCCTCGTCGAGGGCGCGGACGCACATGCCGATCGCGCTCAGCGGATTGCGCAGGTCGTGCGAGACGATGCCGAGCACTTCCTCGCGCGCTCGCAGCGCGCGGAGCGCCCGCTGCTCGGCGAGCTCCGCCTGCTCGCGTGCCGCGCGCTCGCGGGCGAGGGCTTCGGCGCGCTCGTGCTCGATGCGCCTGCGCACCGAGATGTCGCGGAGCACCGTCGTGTAGATCCACCGCCCGTCGAGCATGATCTTCGAGATCGACGCTTCCGCGGGGAACTCGCCGCCGTCCTTTCGCCGGCCGACGATCTCGGCGCGCTCGCCCATCCGCTTCGCGGCGACCGCCGAACGGCCGAAGCGATCCATCTGCCGCTGATGACTGCCGGCGAAGCGCGCGGGAAGCAGGATGTCCAGCGGCTGGCCGATCGCCTCCGCCGCCGCCCAGCCGAAGATCGCCTCGGCGCCGCGGTTGAAGAGCGTGATCCGCTGCTCGCTGTCGGTGCAGATGATCGCGTCGGCGGTGATCGAGACGATCGCCTCGAACTGTGCGCCGAGCGCGCGCGCGTCGTCGATGGCGAGCGAGGGAAAGGCGGCGGGGGCGCGCACGATCGTCACATGCCGCTCAGCGCGTCGGGGCGGCGGCCTGCGCCGGGAGGAGCCCGGCGCGGAGCGCGAAGCGCACGTACTCCGGCCGGCCGTTCAGCCCGAGCTTCTCGGTGATGCGCTGCTTGTAGGTATCCACCGTCTTCGGACTGATGAACAGCCGCTCGCCGATGCCCGCCGCGCTGTACCCCTCGGCGACGAGGCGCAGCACCTCGCGCTCGCGGCCGGTGAGATGATCGAGACGCGCCTGATCGTCGGCGGGGGTGTTCGGATGGAGGACCACGCGAGCGAGCACGCGCGCCGCCGCGGGCTGGACGTAGACGTCGCCGTGCACCACGGCACGGATCGCGTCGACGAGCTCGCGCGCGGCGGCGCTCTTCACGAGGTAGCCGGCCGCGCCCGCGCCCAACGCGTCGACGAGGTACTCGTCCTCGGAGTGCATCGTGAGGACGAGGACCTTCGCCCGGCTCCCGCTGGCGACGATGGCCTTCGTCGCGGCGACACCGTCCATGTCGGCCATCGACAGGTCCATCACGACGACGTCGGGAGTGAGACGCGCCGTGGCCTCGACCGCCTCGCGTCCCGTCGCCGCCTCCGCCACCACGGTGATGTCGGGCGCGGAGCGCAGCAGTGCACGCAATCCGGCGCGGACGACCAGATGGTCGTCGGCGAGCAGGACACGGATCGTCTCGGTGGTCATGATACCCTCACATGTTGGAGCGGAACGCGAGCGACGACGCGCGTCGCGCAGTCTGGTGCGCTGTCGATGGTGAGCCGCCCGCCGAGCCCGGCGACGCGCTCGCGCATCATCGCCAGCCCGAGCGAGCTGCGGGGGTCGACGCCGCCAGGATCGAAGCCGCCGCCGTCGTCGCTGATCCCGAGCTCGACCCGGCCGTGGTCGCCCCCGACGGTCATCCGGATCATCGAGGGCGCGCCGTGCCGCATCGCGTTCGCCGCCGCCTCCTCGGCGACGCGATAGAGCGCGCGGGCCACGGAGCGGGGAACCTCGAGCGCCGAGCCCGTCGAGTCGACGCGCACCTCGACGTCGTGATCCGCCTCGAGCCGGCGGCCGAGCCAGCGCAGCGCGGCCTCGAGCCCGAGGTCGTCGAGGACGCTCGGATAGAGCACCTGCGACGCCGTCCGCAGCTCCTCCATCGCGTCGACGGTGAGCTCGCGGATCACGCCGAGCTCCTCCGCCACCTCCGGACTCGCGCCATGCGCGAGCGCCGAGCGCGTGCGGAGCGACACCGCGGCCAGCGTCTGCGCGGTGGACTCGCTGAGGCCGCGGGCGATGCGCGAGCGCTCGTCATCCGCGCTCTCGATCGCCTTCGCCGCGAGCTGGCGGACGCGCGAATGCTCGGCGATCAGCCCGTCGAGGAGCGTGTTGATGGTCGTTCCGATGCGGGCGAGGTCGTCGTCGGCGAAGGGCGACGCGCCGACGCGCGCGAAGAGATCACCCGCGGAGACGCGGCGCATCGTTTCCCCGAGCTCGGCAAGGGGCCGCAGCGCGAGCCGGAGGAGGAGCAGGTTCACGAGCATGCTCACGGCGAGCGGGAGCGCGACGATCAGCTGGCGCTGGCCATGCGGCGCCATGAACAGGAGCAATGCCGCGGCAACCGCCCCGACGACCGCATTCGCCCCCGCGAGCTTGCCGAGGAGCGGTGCCCGGAAGAGCGCGCGGCGCAACCGTGCGATGAGGGTGCGAAGAGTGGGCATCATGGCTCCAACGACCTGAGGCGTCGGCAGCCCCCGACCGAGGGATGCCGCGACGCCCGATGACTGAGGATAGATGTCCCGAGCGGGGCGGTCTGTAGGGGGGGTCTTTCAACACAAGTAGGGAGATGCCTGACTGCCGGCGCGCGAACGGACACCAGTTTGTGAGTAGTCCGATCAGGAGACGCCATGAGCGAGCATATCACCACCGGCCACGCGCAGATCAGCGAGCCGTTCAACGCGACGGCGCAGCAGTCGGCGACGCAGACGATCGAGGACGTGACGCGGCGCATCCTCGTCCCCACCGACGGAAGCCGCGCAGCGGGCGCCGCGCTTCGCATCGCGGCGCAGCTCGGCGCGCGCACCGGAGGAACTGTCGCCGGGATGACGGTCTTCGAGTCGCTCTCCGTGTTCGCGACAGGGTTCGTCACCGACGCCGCGACGTGGGCGAACGATCCGGTGCTCACCCGCTCCGCCGTCGACCGCATCGAACGCCAGCTCCGCGAGTGCGGCGGCGACGAGTGGAAGCTGCACGTCGAGTTCGGAAGTCCCGCGACGGAGATCGTGCGGAAAGCGCGAGCGGTGGACTACACGCTCATCGTGATCGGTCTCGGGAAGCACGCCCCGCTCGCGCGGGCGTTCGGGGCCGAGACGACGATGCGCGTGATGCGCCGCGCCGACGTCCCCGTGCTCGCCGTCGATCGCCGGGCGCGCCGGCTGCCTCACACCGCCGTCGTCGCGGCGGATCTTGGACCGGCCGACCTGAAGCTCGCGCGTACCGCGCTCGCGCTGATGGAGCGGCCGGCGCTGCTCCACCTGGTCCACGTGCGTCCCGAGATCGAGCTGATGCCGGCCGACGCGATCGGATGGGATCGCGCATACGAGGAGAGCGCGCAGAGCGCGCTGGAGAAGCTGGCGCGGCAGCTCGAGGCCGCGGACGTGACGGTTCGTCCGCGCGTGGTCGCGGGCTCCGTCGCGGAGCGCGTCACCGCGTTCGCCTACTCGCACCGCGCCGGCCTGATCGCCGCCGGCCGTCGTTCGCGCGGCGCGATGGAACGTCTGCTGATGGGAAGCTCGGCGACGCAGATCGTGCGCGCCGCGGACTGCTCGGTGCTCGTGGCAGGAGACTGAGGGGTGGGGCCAGCCTCCAGGGGTGAGGAACGGCGGTTGACGCCGTTCCTCACGCCTGGCCCCTGACACCCGCCTCTCTAGCGAAGCGTGACGAACTGCCCGAGGAAGGCGCGCGCTGACGGGGTGTCGAGGCGGTAGTCCTTCGTCGTCGCGCGGCAGACGTAGTCGCCGGTGGTGACGGTGGCGACGATGGTCGTCGGGTCGCTGACGAGCATCTTGGGGCCGCCCGAGTCGCCGTAGCAGTCGCCGCCGCCGCCCGTGGCGTTCGTGTTCATGAGCAGCTGCAGCCAGTTCGGCTCCAGCGCGCTGAACTCGGAGACCGAGTACTTCTTCGTCCCGTCGTAGGGGAAGCCGGGCACTCCGGTCGCGGTGTTTCCCGTGCCATAGCCGACGTTGTAGAACTGCGCGCTGGCGAGTGCGCCCTTCGCGGAGAGCGCGTCGAGGTAGCCGGCGGTCGGGAGGTTGAAGGTCGCCATCCCCTTCGTCGCCTTCGCGGGAAGGAAGACGACCGCCATGTCGTGCAGGTCGGCGTTGTCGTGGCCGTAGCCCGGATCGAAGGTGAAGCCCGTCGCCTTGATCACGGTGATCCCCTTCGCGTAGAGGTCGGGGGCGAAGGAGACGTAGAGCTGCGCGTTGCTCGGAAGGAACTCGACGCAGTGCGCCGCGGTGAGGAACACCGTCGGCGAGATGAGGCTGCCCGTGCAGTCCTCGTCGTCGCCATTTATCACGCCGTCGGCGTTGAAGTCGTACATCAGCGCGCCGACGCTGGCGAAGGTGGAGCTGGTGGCGGGGTAGCCGTTGTAGATCGCGCTCGGTGCGCCAGCGGCGGCCGGCGGCGCGGTGAGGGTGGCGTTGTCCGCGCAGGCGGCGATGACGGCGGCGAGCGCGAGGAGAGTGGTGCTGCGGGTGAAACGCATGAGACCTCCGGGGGAACCGGAAGGGAGGGGTCGACGTACGCCGGCGTCGGCGCGGGGCCTCGGATTCTGGCGCGCGCCTGGAGATCCCGCAACTGCGGGGGTCGGGGGCCAGGTGTCAGGAACGGCGTCGACCGCAGTTCCTTCCGCCTGGCGCCTGACCCCCGAGCCCCGGCCCCCGTTCTTACAGTTCGCGTACCCCATCCACTGTGGCGCCCCGCCGCGGGATGGCGATCTTACGGCGTGAGCAGCCCACTCCCAGAGCGGCCCGACCCGGCCGGTGCATCGATGACACGAATTCTCATCGTCGAGGATAACGAGGACCTCGCGTTCGGTCTCCGCCGCACGCTCGAGGACGAGGGGTACGACGTCGAGGTCGCCGCGGACGGCGTGCGCGGCGCGAAGCTGGCGCGCGAGCAGAAGCCCGACCTCGTGATCCTCGACCTCATGCTTCCCGGGATGGACGGCTTCCGCACCCTCGATTCGATTCGCGGCGCGGGGCTGCAGATGCCGGTGATCATCCTGACCGCGCGCGGCGAGGAAGCGGACAAGGTGCACGGCTTCCGGGTCGGCGCGGACGACTACGTCACGAAGCCCTTCGGGCTCTCCGAGCTGCTCGCGCGCGTCGAGGCGCAGCTGCGCCGGTCGCGGCTGCAGAGCGGCACGAGCGAGCCGGCGGAGCGCTACACCTTCAGCGACGTCGAGATCGTTCCCAGCGCGCGCATCGTGACGAAGGGTGGCGAGCGCGTCGCGCTCACTCCGCGGGAGTACGATCTGCTGCTCGCGCTCGTGCAGCGCCCGGGCGTGGTGCTCTCGCGCGTGACGCTGCTGCGCGAGGTGTGGGGGCACCAGGCGGACGTCATGACGCGGACGGTGGACATCCACATGGGCGAGCTGCGCAAGAAGCTCGAGGACGTCGCCGCCGAGCCGAAGCACTTCATGACCGTCTGGAAGGCCGGCTACCGCTTCGACCCGTGAGGCACTGGCCGCGCGTCCCCGCCTGGGTCGGGTGGACGCTGCTCGGCGCGCTCGTCGTCGGCGCCGTCACGGCGCGCGTGCTCTACGTCCGCGCGCAGAGCTTCACCGAGCTCGCCGATCTCCTCGAGGTGTCGCTCGTCACGGGCGAGAGCGAGACGAGCGCGTGGGCGGACGCGCAGCGCGACCGCGTGGTGATGGCGTCGCAGCTCATCGCCGGCCACGACTGGCGCCATGCCGAGGCGGCGCGCGACGTCGCGCGGCTGCTCGACGGCCTGGTCGACGCCATGCGCCGGCGCGGCGCGTTGGGCGCGGTGGCGGCGATCGACGAGACGGGACACATCGTCGCGCGGGCGAGCAGCGGCGATCTCGTCGTTCCCCCGCCCGCGCCGTGGGACACGTCGAGCACCGCGAGCGTGACCGGCACGCGCAGCTGCGGGAGGCGCATCTGCGTCGTCTTCCGCGAGCCGGTGCGCTGGACGAGCGGCACCGGCTGGATGGTGCTCTGGGTCGCGGTGGACGACGACACCTTCCGCGCCCTGAACCCCGCGACGCGTCAGAACCGCAGCGGCCGCACCTCGCTCGTCGCCCGCCTCGACGACTCGCTCGCCGTGCTCGCCAGCCGGAGCAACAGCCCGCGCTCCGTGCCGCGGATGCTCCCGTGGGCGAACGTTCCCTCGCAGGTGGGTGACGCGCTCGCCGGCCGCTCGACCAAGGGACGCGCGACCGGACTCTTCGGGACCGACGCCATCTACGCCGCGGCGCCGGTGCGCGGAACGCCGTGGGCGATCGTCCGCGAGCTGGAGACGTTGGAGGTGATGCACAACATCGACGTCGCGCTGTCCATCGAGGAGACGATCCTCGTCGCGCTCTTCCTCTCCGTCGTCTTCCTGATCCGCAATCGCGTCCGCGCGGTGCGCCAGCGGCGGACGACGGAGATCACGCAGCTCCGCGCCGACTTCGTGTCCAGCGTCTCGCACGAGCTGCGCACCCCGCTCGCCCAGATCCGAATGTTCGCGGAGCTGATGCGCAAGGGCTCGATGCGGACGGCCGAGGACAGCGATCGCGCGCTGCGCATCATCGAGAAGGAAGCGAGCCGCCTGACGATCCTCGTCGACAACATCCTGAACTACACGCGGCTGCGGAAGCGCTCGGAGCGCGTGCCGACGCACCCCGCGTACGTCACCGGCGAGGTGCGCCAGGCGATCGAGTCATTCGGGCCGCTCTCCGCCGAGCGCGGGGTGACCATTCTTCCCGAGATCGAGCCGGATCTCTGGGCGACGGTGGACTCGCTCGCGCTGCGGCAGGTGCTGGTGAACTTCCTCGAGAACGCGGCGAAGTACGGGCCGCGCGGGCAGCGGCTCACCGTCGGCGCGAAGGGGATCGACGACGTCGTGCGCGTCTGGGTGGACGACCAGGGGCCGGGGATCCCGGCGAGCGAGCGCGAGAAGGTCTGGCGCGCCTTCTACCGGCGCCGCGAGGCCGTCGACGCCGGCGCCACGGGCGCCGGGATCGGCCTCGCCGTGGTGCGCGAGCTCGTCCTCCAGCACGGCGGCCGCGTCGAGGTGACCGACGCGCCTAACGGCGGGGCACGCTTCGTCGCCGACCTCCCGCGCGCCGAGGTCCCGGAGAACGCCCTCGACCTGATGACGACGGGCGAGCGGCCGGTGGCGACGGCGGGCGCCAGGGTTCAGGCGTGAGGAACGGCGGCAACGGCCGTCAGCGCAGTTCCTGACGCCTGGCGCCTGGCCCCTAACGCTCGTACAGCTCGTCCGCCTTCGCCCCGGCGAGCGCGACGAGAAACTCCGCGACCTTGCCGCAGACCGCGTCGGCGAACGCCTTGCCCTTTTCCGCGGTGGCGGCCTTCGGGTCGCCGACGCCGGTGTCGGCGGTGATGCTCGGCCAGTCGCGCTGCGCCCACACCCAGCGCTCGCGGAGGCCGGGGAGCGTCATCTTCCGCTCGCGGCCGGAGCCGGCGCTGCCTAACGGCCGCACCAGGTCGGGCGTCACGTGCATGAGGATCGCCGTCTCCAGCTCCCCGGCGTGATCGCCGGGCTCGGCGAAGTACGGCTTTGCGTCCACCACCTGCCACCAGTTGAGCGTGCAGAGGAAGACGCTCGTCCGCGGCTGCAGCTCGCGGAGGATCTGCTTGAAGTCGTTCCCCCCGTGGCTGTTGAAGATCACGAGCTTCCGCGTTCCGGCGAGCTCCACGCTCTCGATCACGTCGCGCAGCACCGCTGCCTGCGTGCTCGGGTTCATGTTCATGCAGAGCCGGATCGCGCGCTGTCCGGTGTTCACCCCGAAGGGAACGGTCGGCAGCACGGTCACCTTCGCGCCGCGCTCCCACGCCAGTCGCGCCGACTCGGCGGCGAGCGTGTCACACTCGATGACGTCGGTCGAGTACGGGAGATGGAAGTTGTGCGCTTCCGTGGCCCCCCAGGGGAGGACGGCGACGTCGAAGACGGTGTCCTTGACGTCGCCCCAGTACGATTCGGCGAGGATCCAGGGGCGAGGGGCGGCCATGCGAGAAGTGAGGTGTGTGGACGAAGTCGGCAGTGCCCGTGATCGACCGTCAGGCAGCAGCGGGTGCCCGCACGGCGCCGCGACGCTCGAGCTGACGCTCGCGGAGCTTCCCGCCGATCCAGGCGTAGGGCATCACGAGCAGCACGTTGACCACGGTGTACCAGGTCGGGAAGAGGTGCAGCATGCGCGCCACGCCCGCCAGGTTGAGCGCGAGACCGAGCACGCCGAGGATGAGCGCGTGCATCATCGGCCGCCGTCCGGCGAGCGCCGCGGCCAGCCAGCAGCCCGCGATCGCGTAGATCCCGACGTAGATGGTCGAGCCGAGGAGGACCGCCGTGTTCGAGGTGCCGCTGTCCGCACCGAACGCGTTCGGGTAGAGCCCGCGAACGATCCCGTCGGTCCCGACGGAGAGCAGCCCGATGAAGAGGAACCCGGCGACGATCGCGAGCACGCTGCGCAGCCACTGCGGCATGAGAGGCTCCGGTGGGGGGAAGCTCAACATTGAGATCGCTGGTCGGAGCGCGCAAGCCGGGGCGAGACCATCTCCACCTCCGGCGGTGAATAACAGGAGTCAGGAGCTACGGGAGGTGCTCTTGTTGTGAGCTATCACTCCTGCGAACTCCTCCCCCCGGCCTCGACGGCTCCCTGTAAAAACAAGCAACGGTCATGGATGATTCGGGGTCCGCCGGGCGAGACCATCTCGCCCTGCATGCCCACGGAGCTGTCGTTCTCGACAAGGGTAGTTCTGCCGCGGCGCACGAACACGTGAACAATCAGGCGACGTCGACCTCGCGCCCCCGGGAGATCCACCGACAGCGCCCGGTCATCGCCGCTCGTTATCTTGAGAGCATGACCGCAGTCCTTCCCACCGAGATCACCGATCCCGTCAACGCGCGCATCCTCGCCGTCTCCGAGGATCGCATCGCCGGCTTCCTCGAGGATCCCTTCGCCGAGATCGCGCGGCTCGCCGAGCTCCCCGCCGCGACGGTGCACGAGCGCATCCGCGCGATGCTCGAGGCGAAGACCATCCGCCGCGTACGGCAGACGCTGATGGCGACGAACCTCGCGCCCGGCGCGCTCATCGCCTGGAACGTCCCCGCCGTGAAGCTCGACGCCGCCTTCGAGTACATGGCCAAGGAGGATCCGTTCTCCGGGCACGTCGTCATCCGCTCCACGGATGCCGAGACCACGGGCTCCGTCTACAGGCTGTGGACGACGCTGAAGGTCCCCGTCGGCTTCTCGATGCGGAAGCACGCCGATCTGCTCGCGCGCACCGTCGGCGCGGAAGGGTACCGCATCATGCCGGCGAAGCGTCTCTTCGCGTTAGGCGTCGGCCACGTCCGGCGGAAGGGGATGGAGCCCGGCGCGCGCACCGACGAGCCGGGGCGCGTGCTCGACACGACGATCGTCCAGCTCTCCCCGCTCGACTGGCGCGTGCTGGTGCCGCTCAAGCGCGAGCTGGCGCCGGATGAGATCGGACCCGAGCCCTGGCGCGCGCGCGCGGCGGAGGCGGGCGTCTCGTACCAGGAGTTCCTCCGCGTCGCCCAGTCGCTCGCCGCGCGCGGGGTGATCGGCCGCTTCTCGACCTTCCTCGAGCACGTGAAGCCGAGCAGCGCGGGCACGCGCGTCACGCGCTACAACGCGCTCTTCCACTGGCGCGTCCCACCGGGGCGCGAGATCGAGGCGGGGAAGGAGGTCGGCCGCCATCACATCCTCACCCACGCCTACTGGCGCGAGGGCGGGGACGAGTTCGCGCACGTCAACATCATGGCCGTCGCGCACGGCACCGAGAAGGGGAGCGTGCTCGCGCACAAGGCGGCGATCGACGAGCACCTCGACGAAGCGGGGATCCCCGTGCTCTACACCAACGTCTTCTGGGGCGGCCGCAGCGAGATCAAGCCCTCGGAGATCGCCCCTACCGAGTACGAGGCATGGTGCCGGCGGATCGGCATCGATCCGGCGACGATGCGCGCCGAGCCCGGCGAAGCGAGCGAGAGCGCGGCGTAGCGGCGCGACGCCAGGATTCGGCTGGAGCGTGGTGGCATCGGATCGCTCCGAGCGCGATTCCACGCTCCGGGGGGCGGATCGCCCTTTGCTTTGGCAACCGCTGCTCAAACACGAAGGACCACGAAGGGTGCTTCAGCAGCATCTTCGTGGACCTTCGTGCCCTTCGTGTTTCAATGACGACAGCGACAGCCGGCCCGTTGCGCGTGGAGCTCCCCTACCACTCGGAGCGATCCGATGCCAACATCGCCAGATCGCGGAACCGAGTCTCGCTCCCGATCGGCGTCGCGATCGATTATCATGAGAGCACAGTGGCACGGGGTGCCGGCGGAGCGACAACCGCTGGCTGAGATCACACCCGTCGAACCTGATCTGGGTCATTCCAGCGAAGGGAGCGTCACTGGCGCACGTGCGGGTCCGGAGTCGATCGGTGCCTGACGGTCCTCCTCCCCACCACGCGGGCCCACGCTCCCTTCGCGAGACACGCGATTCACCGGAGCGTTCCGCATGCTCGCATTCGCACTGATTCTCTCCTTCCAGCAGACCGTCGCCGACAGCGCGAAGGCCCGCCAGGATTCCCTGCTCGCCGACAGCGCGCGCGCCGCGCGGGCGGCGAGCGTCCAACGTCTCGAAGCGGTGCAGGTCCGGACCGTTCGCACGCCCGCCGCGCCGATCTCCGAGCGCACCATCGGGCGCGCCGAGCTGCAGCGGGCCTACGCCGGACAGGAGACCCCCATCCTCCTCGCCCGCGCGCCCGGGCTCACCGCGTACGCCGAGAGCGGCTCGGCGTCGAACTACTCGTACATGCGGCTGCGCGGGATCGACCAGACGCGCATCAACATCACCCTCGACGGCGTCCCGCTGAACGAGCCGGAGGACGAGGGGCTCTACTTCTCGAACTTCCCCGACTTCGCGCAGGACATCCAGTCGGCGCAGGTGCAGCGCGGCGTCGGGACGAGCACGTGGGGCGTCGCATCGTACGCGGGGTCGGTGAACTTCGAGTCGATCCCCGTCGGCGGCGTCCCGCGCGGGGGCGAGCTGCGGCTGACGCGTGGCGCCTTCAACACCTCGCGATTCAGCGCCGCGTACCGCAGCGGACTCACGGCGAGCGGGCTCGCCGGCTACGTGCGCGCCTCGGCGCAGAAGACCGACGGCTATCGCCACAACTCGGGGAACAGCTCGAACAGCTGGTTCGCGAGCGGCGGATGGTTCGGCGCGCGCGACGTGATCAAGGCGACCCTGCTCGCCGGGCTCTCGTCGAACGAGCAGGCGTACTACGGCTCGTCGCTCGCGGCGCTGCGCGCCGACCGCCGCGACAACCCGTTCGGCAACGCCGGCGAGGACGCCGTCGGCGACCGCTTCCATCAGGATCTCGCGAGCCTCGCCTGGACGCGCGCGCTCGCGCCGGCGGTGAACGTCGCGACGACGCTCTACGGCTTCGACGCCGGCGGCTGGTACGACTATCCGTTCGGCGGCGGCACGACGGGGCGCTACCGGCTGCACTCGCGATGGGGCGGGATCATCAGCGCCGTCGACTGGAAGAGCGAGCGATCGAGCGCGTCGCTCGGGGTGCACGCGTCGCGCTACTCGCGTGACCACTGGCTCGACGAGCTCCCCGCCAAGAGTCGCGACTACCGCAACACCGGCTACAAGGGCGAGCAGAGCGCCTTCGCCAAGGGCTCGACGACGCGCGGCCGCGCGACGCTCTTCGCCGACCTGCAGCTCCGCGCGGCGCAGTTCCGCTACGAGCCGACCACGAATACCGCGGTCGCGACGCAGCGCGTGTCGTGGACCTTCTTCAACCCCAAGGCCGGCGCGAGCTGGCGGCTCGCCGACGCGCTCAGCGCGTACGCGAGCATCGGGATGAACGGCCGCGAGCCGACGCGCGCCGACATGTTCGGCGGAGCCGACGATCTCGACAGCGCGACCGCGGCGTTCGTGCTGCCGCTGACGCGCGTCCGTCCGGAATCGGTGCGCGACCTGGAGACGGGACTCGTCCTCCGGCGCCCCACGCTGCACGCGCAGATGAACTTCTTCGCGATGCAGTTCCACGACGAGATCGCGCCGATCGGCCAGCTCAGCACCCTCGGCTACACGCTGCGCAAGAACGTCGCGCGGAGCAGCCGCCGGGGGGTCGAGGGCGACGTTCTCTGGCGTGCGGCGCCGCGGCTCACCCTGCTCGCGAACGCGTCGCTCACCGACGCGCGCATCCGCTCGTACACCGACGACGCCACCGGCGAGACCTTCCACGACGTGACCGCGCTGCTCACGCCGAAGCTCGTGACGAACCACGGGGTGCGCGCCGAGCCGACGTCGTGGCTCTCTCTGGACCTCGACGGGCGCTACACCTCGCGGATGATGATGACCAACACCAACGACGCCCGCTTCACCGTCCCCGCCGGCTGGCTGGCCGACGCCGGCGCGACGTTCCGCGTCAGGGGACAGTCGGTGCTCGTGCGGGTCGAGAACCTCCTCGACCGCAAGGCGTTCGCGTCGGGCTACACGGACGGGACGGAGCCGCTGTACTTCGTCGTCGCGCCTCGGAATATCGCGGTCAGTACGCGGTTCAGTTTCTGAGTCCTGGGATGAGGGGCAGGATGAGGGGCAGAACGAAGGTGAGCGATGTGGGAGCCTGCCTGATGCTCGAGAATCGCGCAGGATTCCACATTCCCCCTCCTCATCCTGCCCCTCGTCCTGCCCCTAGTCCTGCCCCTAGTCCCATCTCCTCGATAGCGGAAACCGCGATGAGGAAGCGGGATTCCCAGTCGCCGTGCACGAGCTTGTATTTCGCTCCTCGTCGCACGATCGCCTCGCGGAACAGCGCGAGCATCTCGCCCCTGTTCTCCGGCCGGTCGCGGATCCCGTCGGGGAGCCAGGGCACGTCGACGTCGCAGAGCAGGTAGAGATCGGCCCTGCGCTCGCGCTCCATGCGCTCGACCCAGCGCGGCGAAGCGCCGTAGTAGTGGCGCGCGTACACGACGGTGCTCAGCAGGTCGGTGTCGAGGACGAGCATCCGCCCATGCGCGCGGCGGACCAGCTCCGCCGCCGCGTCCGCGAGCAGGATGTGCTCGCGCGCGATCGGGATCACGTCGTCCGCCGTGAGCGCGCGTCCGATGCGCTCGGCGTAGACCCGCGATCCCTCCGGCACCCACTCCGTGTGGAAGCGATCGGCCAGCCGGCGAGCGAGCGTCGTCTTCCCCGTCGATTCGGGGCCGGTGACGCAGACGCGGAGCAGCCGCGCGCTCACTCTTCGCTCACGCGGCGGCCGCGGCCGGCGCCGGTGTCGCGCGCATCGAGCGTCGCCAGTCGAGCCAGCCCTTCACCGCGAGCGCCAGGAAGACGGCGTAGAGTCCCGCGGTGAGATAGAGATTCTTGAAGATGAACATCCCGACGTAGAGCACGTCGACGCCGATCCAGACGAGCCAGTTCTCGAGGAGCTTTCGCGTCATCATCCACTGCGCGACGAGGCTCGTGCTCGAGAGAAAGGAATCCATGAACGGCAGCGCGGCGTCGGTCTCGTGGTGGAGGAAGACGCCGAGCAGCGCGGAGCCCGCCGCGGCGATCGCGGCGAGGACGAGCCCGAGCCGCCAGCCGGTGCGCGTCACGTGCAGCTCGGTGCGTCCCTCGCCTCCGTACAGCCACTCGTACCAGCCGTAGATGGAGAGGATCGCGTACACGACCTGCAACCCCATGTCCGCATAGAGCCGCGCCTCGTAGAACACGAGCGCGTAGAGCACGACGTTCACGATCGCCGTCGGCCAGCTCCAGATGTTCTGCCTGACGCTGAGATAGACGCTGACCGCCCCGACGATTGCGGCCAAGAGCTCGAGGGTGGACATGCGCTGAATTCTAACGTGCGGCTCATCGGGATTGGCATCGGATCGGTTCGTGTGGCGGGGGAGCGCCGCATCGCGACGAGCCGACCATTGCCCTGTTATTGAAACACGAAGGTCACGAAGGGTCACGGAGGGTGCCCAAGCAACATCTCCGTGACCCTTCGTGACCTTCGTGTCTTGACAGCTTCTACGAAAGCAATGAAGGGCCGCCGCGCGAGGAACCCGGACACGCGCTTTGAGCGATCCGATGCCAAAACCGCCGAGCGCGGAAATTCCTCGGATCGCTACTTCGCTCGCGCGAGCCCGCGCAGCGCCGCCGCGGAGTTGCGCTTCTTCAGCGCGGGGTTCCAGAGGTCGCCGACTTTCTTGAATCGCGCGGGCGCCGTCTCGACGGTGAACTCCCGGATGTCGAGATCGTCGGTGAGCTCCTTCCAGGCGAGGGGCGTCGAGACCGTCGCGCCGGGCTTGGCGCGGACGCAGTAGGCGCCGGCGATCGACTTGCCGCGGATGTTCTGCAGGTAGTCGACGTAGACCGCCTTCGGCGAGCGATCGCTCACCGAGCGGGTGATCGTCGCGTCCTTCGGATGCTTCTGCGCGACGTTGGCGGCGATGATCTGTGCGAGCGTGACCGCGGTATCCCAGGTCGCCGAGGGCGGCAGCGGGACGCAGACATGGAGCCCGCGCGAGCCGGAGGTCTTCAATGCCGCGTGCAGCCCCAGCGCGTCGAGCTCCTCCTTCACCCAGCGCGCGACGTCGAGCACGCGCTGGAACCCCGCCTTCGGCTGCGGGTCGAGGTCGAGATAGGTGTAGTCCGGGTTCTCCGGGCTCTGCACGCGCGAGTGCCAGGGATCGGTGGAGACGCAGCCGAGCTGCACGCAGTAGAGCAGCGTCGTGATGTCGCCCCCGACGAGCCGGCGCTTCATGTCGCCGTCCGACTCGGGGACGTTCTCGACTCGTACCCCCTCCGGCGCTTCGTCGGGCGCCTTCTGCTGGAAGAAGGTCTCGCCCTCGATTCCCTCGGGGGTCCGTTTGAGCACCAGCGCGCGATCCTTCACCGTCGGCAGGATGAGCGGGGCGACGGTCGCGTAATACCGGAAGAGCGCCCCCTTGGTGATCCCGTCCTTCGGGAAGTAGACCTTGTCGAGGCTCGAGACGTCGAGCGAGGCGCCCCTGCCTAACGCGACCGTGCCACGCCCGCCCTCGCGCTCCAGCTCCTCGAGCCTGGCGACGATCGGCGCATTCGCGTAGACGGGGACTTCGGTGAACTCGGCGCGCCGCTTCGTCGTCGCACCCTTGGTCGTCCCCCGCTTCGCCGCCGAACCCCGACCCCCGACTGCCGACCCCCTCTTCGCCGCCGTCCCCTTCCGCCTGGCCCCTGGCCCCTTCTTCGCCAAAGCGCTCGCCCCCGCGCCCGACTTCCGCCGCACCCGCCCACCCTCCTGCACGCTCTCCGGCTCGCGGACCACCTCGCGCGCCGGCTTGTCGTCGCGCACGCCGACGAAGATCGGCTGGCGCAGCTTTCCCTCCGCGGTCCACTCTCCGAACTTCACCTCGACCACCACCTTCGGCGTCGCCCAGTGCGCCTTCTCGTTCGTCTTCGGGGTCTCGGCGAAGGGTGACGACTTCCGCTCGAGCGGGGCGAGTCGCTTGTACATCTCCTTCAGCCCCTCGCGCGTGAAGCCCCCGCCCGTGTGGCCGACGTAGACGAAGTCGCCCTCCTCGTCGTAGTGGCCGAGCAGCAGCGCGCCGATGTGCTCGCGCGTCTTGCGCGGCTCGGTCCACCCCCCGACCACGAACTCCTGGCGGTGCTCGATCTTCAGCTTGAGCCAGCCGCGCGACCGCTCGCCGGGCTGATAGCGCTCGTCCATCCGCTTGGCGATCACCCCCTCCCAGCCGAGCTTGCGCGCCTTCTCGAGCATCTCCTCTCCATCTCCCGGCGCCGACTCGCCGAGGAGCAGGGCGGGACTCGTGCGGTTGCGGAGCCGCTGCTCGAGGCGGGCGCGGCGCACCGTCCACGGCTCGCGCATCAGCACCTCGTCGCCGTCCATCAGCAGATCGAAGGCGACGAGCGCCGCCGGCGCGGCGATGGTCGAGGTCTCGATGAAGGCCTGGTTGGTCGTGTGCATCCGGCTCTGGAGATCCTGGAAGCGCGCGACCTCGCCGCCGTGCAGCGCGACGATCTCCCCGTCGAGCACGAGCGAGCGCTTCGCCTTCGTGGCGAGCGTCGTGAGCGCGTCGATCACCTCCGGGAACTGCTCGCTCTTGTCGTTGCCGTTGCGGGTGACGACGTTCGCCGCGTCGGGCGTCGCGTAGGCGATGACGCGGATCCCGTCGTACTTCGGCTCGAAGGTCCACCCCTCGCCGCTCGGCACCTCGCCGCCGATCGACGCCTTCATCGGGACGAGCGCGGCGAGATGCTTCGCCGCCTTCTTCGCCTTGGGACGCCCGCGATGCACCGGTGGGTCGGCGAGCGCCGTGGCCGACGCGCCCTTCGGCGCGCGCTTCCGTGCCGACGTCGCCTTCTTCGCTGCGGTCTTCTTCTTCGCCACGCTCTTCTTCATCGCCGTTGACTGACCCCTGGCCCCTGACCCCTGACCCCTGCGGGAGCCCGACCCCTGACCCCTGTTCGAGTGCCATACGCGGCTGCGTCCACTCGCGATCTCTTCCATCGTGCGGCCGCTGTCCACCGACGTCGTCACCTCGGCGACGATGTCGCGCCCCGGCTCCTCGGTGCCGTCGTGGCGCTTGATGAGGAGCCACTGCGGCTTGCTCGAGTCGCTGCGGCCGTGCATGCGGACGAGCGACCAGCCACCCTGCAGACGCTCGCCGTGCATGACGATGTCCAGGCGGCCGCGCTTGTAGCCGTCGCGCAACGCCTGCACCCCCGCCGCGCCGGAGAGCCCTGGCGCACCATACGTGCCCCTGTCCCAGAGCATGACCGTCCCGCCGCCGTATTCGCCGGCGGGGATCGTCCCCTCGAACTTGTTGTAGGCGATGGGGTGGTCCTCGACCTCCATCGCGAGACGCTTCACCGCGGGGTCGTAGCTCGGGCCCTTCGGTACGGCCCAGCTCTTCATCACCCCGTCGAGCTCGAGACGGAAGTCGAAGTGCAGGTGGCTGGCGGCGTGCTTCTGGATGACGAAGCGGAGCCGGCTCTTCGAGCTCTCGTCGGCCGCGCTTCCCGAGGGCTCCTTCGTCTTCGAGAAGTCGCGCTTGCGCCAGTACTCGGCGAGCTTGTCGCGCGCCCTGGTAGCCGCGGTCGCCGTCTTCGAGCGAGTCTTCGCCGACGAACGAGGCCCGGCCGAGGACGTCCTCTTCGCGCCGGTCCTCTTCGAGGACGTCTTCTTCCCGGACGCCTTCTTCGCTGGCACCTGGCCCCTGATCCCTGACCCCCGACCCCTGCCGCTACGCCGTCTTCCGGCGCGACCGCCGTGCCGGCTTCTGCGACGCGGCGGCCGTCTTCCGCTTCGCGCGCACCGCGCCGCCCTTTCCCTTCTCCTGCTTCAGGCTCTCCTTCAGGCGCGACATCAGGTCGAGCACCTGCGCGTCCGCGGGCTCACGCTCCGGCTCCTCGACCGTGATCTTCTTACCCTTCATCTTCGCGCGGATGATCTTCATCAGGTTCGCGCGATAGTCGTCGGTGTACTTCTCCGGCGAGAAGGGCTCGGCGAGCGAGGCCACCAGCTGCTCGGCCATCTTCAGCTCCTGCGGGCGCACCATCTCGGCCGAGGGGAAGTTGAACTCGTCGACGTCGACGAGCTCGTTGGCGAAGCGCATCAGCTCGAGCACGATCGCGTCGCCGATGACGCGGACCGCCGCGAGGTGCTCCTTCTGGCGCATGACGACCTTGCCGATCCCGACCGCGTTCGAGGTCTTGAGCGCCTCGCGCAGGAGGGCGTACGCCTTCTCGCCACCCTTCGAGGGCACGAGGTAGTACGGCGTCTCGAAGTAGCGCGGATCGATCTCGTCGTGACGGACGAAGTCGAGGATCTCGAGCGTCCTCGACGACTCCAGCGCGGCCGCCTTGAAGTCCTCGTCGCTCATGACGACGTACTTCCCCTTCTCGTACTCGTAGCCCTTCACGATCTCGTTCCACGGCACCGGCTCGCCGTCGGCGGCGCAGACGCGCTCGTACTTCACCGGGGAGAGATCCTCCGAGTGGAGCATCCGGAAGGAGATGTGGTCCTCTCGCACCGCGGTCTTCGCCTCGACGGGAATGTTCACGAGCCCGAATGCGAGCGACCCTTTCCAGATCGAGGCCATCGGTGAGACTCCGAGAGAGGGTGGAAACCGCGGTGCCGGACACCCGGCGCTGGCGGACGTGATTGGAGGCAAGGAGGGTGCCGACGTGGAAAACCGGCCTGACATGGTCGAGGCTGGAATAAATGTGATCCTTGAACGGCCATGAGCCATGAGGCTAGTGTCAGCGTCACGCGACGGGAGGCATCTGGCAGAGAGGCCATGGGGCAGTCGCCGTTCTGGCTTCCCGGCCCTTCTGTCTCCTGGCCGTTCTGTCTCATGGCTGATGCCT
This sequence comes from Gemmatimonadaceae bacterium, assembly GCA_013361935.1. GTDB lineage: Bacteria > Gemmatimonadota > Gemmatimonadetes > Gemmatimonadales > Gemmatimonadaceae > JABFXC01. The sequence continues at coordinate 3,676 of JABFXC010000008.1, read as the reverse complement.
CAGAAGTCATGACATTAGCCTCATGCCACATGGTATTTCTTCCCGCACCCAGGACCCCTCCGTGCCCCCTGCAGCCCCCTGGCGCCTCGTCGAGCTTCCCACGCACTCCGACCCGCGCGGCAGCATCACCATCTGCGAAAGCGGCGCTCAGATTCCGTTCGTGATGAAGCGCGCGCGCTGGGTGTTCGGCGCGCCGGCGAACGCGAAGCGCGGTGGGCACGCGCATCACCGCACCGCGCAACTCTTCGTCGCCGTCGCCGGCGCGCTGACGATCGCCGTCGACGACCGGAAGCAGACAGAGCGCGTCCGCCTGGACACGCCCTCTCGCGGCCTGCTCATCGGGCCGGGCGTGTGGATCGACACCGAGGAGTTCGCGCCGGGGACCGTGCTCCTGATGCTCGCGTCCGAGCCGCATGATCCCGCCGATTACATCAGGGATCGCGGAGAGTTCGTGGCGGCGATGGCGGCGAGACGGTAGCGATTCGCTACGACGGCAGTGGCTCCGCTTCGCCGCAGGCCACCGAGGCACCGGCGGAGCTGGATGCCGTCGCGCGTCCGTCGGGCTTTTGCCCGTCGCGGAGTATCTCCACACGACGATGGTCGCCCTGGGTCGGGCGGCGCAGTGCGAAGCGAAGGAGCGTGAGCTCCGCGCGACGCGAGCTGAGGTGTGATCCCGCCACGCCTGTCGCGGAATGACTCACGCATTCGTCCACACCTCGCGACGTTCGGGCGCTGGATCCCGCCCCAGCGGGCCCTGAGGCGGGGAACGCGTCCTGCCTTTGCGCGAGCGTCACCACAAGGCAAGGGATCATGCGCACCGGAATCGTTCTCCTCGCGCTCGCTGCCGTCGCGGCAACGTCGTGCCAGGACATCACCGCCGCCGAGCGTGCCGGCGTCTACGTCACGCTCACGCCGAAGACCGGCAGCGCGGCCTGCGTCTATGCCGACCCCGAACCCGCCGCCGTGCGGGTGAAGCAGGGAGTCAGCTTCGTGAACAGGTCGTCGGTCCAGGTGACGCTGGTACTCCGCAAGGACGACGTTCCTCTCGTCGCCGTCGCCCCCAACGACACGTCGCGCGCCGTGAAGTTCTCCGATGCCGGCGTGTACTACTACTACAGCCAGGGATGCGGCTCGACGAACGCCGAGCTGCACACGCTCTCGGTGACGATCAACTGAGGGGCCAGGAGCCGGGCATCACGAACCGCTTCGTAGTTCCTTCCGCCTGGCCCCTGGCCCCGCCTAACGGCGCGGCAAGGGAGATGGCAGATCCGCCACCACATACGCCATCACCGCCATCGTCGCGACGCAGAGTGCGACCTCGTGCGGGTCGAGCTTGTCCATCGTGTCGGCTTCGGTGTGGTGATACCAGAAGTACTTCGTGCCGTCGACGTCGGGTGACATCGCGGGAACGCCGAGCTGCGCGATAGGCCCGATGTCCGCGCCGCCGCCGTCCGGCTCGACGCCCCCGGCGCCGATGCGATCGAGGAGACGCGCGATCTGCCGCACGATCGCCGTCGCGCTGTCCGTTCCGCTGAAGGCGACGCCGCGCGGCCGGAACACTCCCTCGTCGCTCTCGATCGCGAGGACGTGCTTCTCCACCTCGGCGCGGTGCGCGTCGCGATAGGCGCGGCCGCCCGCGGTGCCGTTCTCCTCGTTCGTCCAGGCGACGACGCGCACCGTGCGGCGCGGGCGCAGGCCGAGCACCTTCATCAGGCGCACCGCCTCCCACGCGGCAACCACTCCGCCGCCGTCGTCCATCGCGCCCTGGCCCACGTCCCACGAGTCGATGTGGCCGCCGAGCACTACGATCTCGTCTGGGTTGGTCGTGCCGCGCAGCTCGGCAACGACGTTCCGCGAGGGCGCGTCGGGAAGGAGGCGCGCCGACATCCTCAGCGTCAGCACCGGGTTGTCGCCGCGCTCGACCATGCGGCGCAGCATCAGCGCGTCCTCGACGGTGATCGCCGCCGTCGGGATCTTCGCGACGGTCGAGTCGTAGCGCATGTTCCCCGCGTGCGGCGTGCGCAGCGACATCGGCGTCACCGATCGCACGAGCGCCGCGACCGCGCCGGCCTTCGCCGCCGCGCTCGCCCCGCCCACTCGGTAGCGCACCGTCTCCGCGTAGCTCGTGAAGGGGGCGTCGAAGACCACGATCCTCCCCTTCGCCTCCGCCGCGCGCCGCGCGAGCTCGTCGAAGTCGTGCACGATCAGCACCGGCGCGGTGATCCCCTTCTTCGGCGTCGCGATGCTCCCGCCCAGGCCGAGGATCGGCAGCGACGCGCGGCGCGGCGTCACGAGCGTCAGCGACTCCTCGCCGCGCACCCAGTGCGGCACCTTCACCGGCTCGCCGCGCACGTTCTCCAGGCCGTCGCGCTTCATCTCGGCGATCACCCAGTCGATGGTGCGCTCGAGGCTCTCCGTTCCGCTCAGCCGGTTGCCGAAGGTGTCGGTCATCCTCGCCAGCCGGTTCCACGCCGCGCTGTCCTTCAGCGCGGCGTTGATGAGCGAATCGGCGGCCGCGCGGTACGTGGTGGCGATCGGCGACGACTGCGCGGCGGCGCGCGAGGCGAGCAGCGCGGTCGCCGCGAGCGCCAGAGCGGACGAATGAAGACGCATGGTGTCCTGGTGAGGGAAGGAAGGACGATCGCGAGCGGACGAGCGCCGTGCAAGGAGTCTCGCCCCCTCACTCCTCCCTCGTCACTCGTCCTCCCTCGTCACTCGTCCTCACACCTCACCCCCCGCCCTTCCGTCTCACTCCCCACTCCTCACGTCTCGCCGTCATGCGGGGTCGAGGATCTCACCCGCGTCGATGTTGTCGTACACGCTCCCCAGCCACCGGAAGAGGAACCACAGCTCGACGGCGATCGCGCCGACGAAGAGTGCGAGGGCGGCGACGAGATACCCGTTCACCGCCCGCGGGAGCGCGGTGAACGCCTGCACCCAGTAGAGCACCGCGCCGGCGAGCAGCATCGGCGCGACGAGGAGCAGCGAGAGGAGAAGGAGCGACCCCGCGGTGCCGAGGAGGTTCTGGCCGATCGCCTCGAAGCCGCCCCCCTCGTTGCCCAGCCGTACCCAGCCCGGGAAGAAGAGCGCGACCGCGTTGCGCACCGTCACGCTCAGCACGTCGAGCGTTCCCAGCGCGAGCACCAGCGCGACGAAGATCCCCAGCCGCTGCACGAGCCCCGGAACGACGGATCCCGAGGGAAGCACCAGCGCCGCGAGCAGCAGGAAGAGCTGGAAGAGGAAGATCAGCGCCGACGACGACGCGATCTGCGCGCCGACGAGCGCCCCGCTGTCGATGGGATACGTCCGCAGGAGGCGGAGGTACGGAAGATCGCCGCGGAAATCGTTGCGGGTGTACAGCGGCCCGATGAGCGTCCACGCGCAGGCGATGATGAGCGCGAGCATGGCCACGAAGTTCCGCCCGAACACGAGCGCGTCCGCGGTGCTCGCGGTGGCCCGATAGCGCGCGTAGCCGGCGATCCCGCCGATCGCCGCCGCGCCGAGGAGCGCGATCAGCAGCGTCGCCCAGCGCATCTGGCGCAGCGTCGGGATGAAGTTCTTCCAGACGATGGCGACCCACGAGCGCCCGGTGGGCGCGAGGGGTAGCCAGGTCTTCCGCGCGACGTAGGTCTTCTTTCCCGCGGCGGCGCGCGCGGCGATGAGGACGCCGATGCCC